>NZ_JAMPJY010000031.1:0-75337 GCF_039961875.1 Trichocoleus sp. ST-U2
GGTGCATGGCCCGTCGTCGGCATCTGGTTCACCTCTTTGGGAATCAGCACGATGGCCTTCAACCTGAATGGTTTCAACTTCAACCAGTCAGTGATTGACAGCCAAGGTCGGGTGATCAACACTTGGGCAGACGTCATCAACCGCGCCAACCTGGGTATGGAAGTGATGCACGAGCGCAACGCTCACAACTTCCCCCTCGACTTGGCTGCCGGTGAGTCTACTCCAGTGGCTCTGGTTGCTCCTAGCATCAATGGCTAATTGCTAAAACTTAGCTAAATCAAAACGCTCTCCCGTTAGGGAGGGCGTTTTTTGTTTAAGACGCTCAATAAAATAGAAAAGACTATATTTAATGCCAAGAATCTCGGCAGAGCAGCTAAACTCCACCCGGACTCAGTAGACCAGATGTGCTGGAGATAGATGCTGTCCCCACTACCCAGAGTGTTGTATGACAGACCTCGTTACTGGCGGTAGAGTGAGTCACATATATAATCTTTCCGGCTTAACTGAGAGAGTGCCTTTCCCCATCTCTCATTTACCTTTTTTAGAGTCAACACTGTCACTGTCGCGGTCGAAGCCGTGGGGGTCAGCCGGGAAAACCTTGAAATTCGGGTAGAGATGTCGGTAATTCAGATCCGGTGGGTCTGAGGGAATTCCTGCGCCTGGATAAGCTGGACTGCAAGCCGAACGTTGAAGTACATTTAAGCGATCTCGCTGTTCCCTCTGGTACCCACACTTCCGCCGATTCAGCAGGGGGTTAGAATTCAAGAGGGCGATCGACTTCGGCGCTCCGAAGTCTAGCTTCACTCGGTAGGGAGTCAGAAGTTGAGACAGCGATCACTATCTGGTTCCGTGGGATGCACAGCACACACTATCAAAGGATTGTGAGGAGCGAGCTCGCGAGATCCACGACACCCTCGCCCAGGCATTAACGGGTGTCATCGTACATATGGAAGTCGCTAAAGTCGTCGTACCAGAAGACTCCAAAGCACGAAACCACCTGATCCAGGCACACAACTTAGCCCGTGATGGTTTGGCAGAGGCACGGCGATCGGTTTGGGCGCTACGCCCTCAGGTGCTAGAACAGGGTAGTCTCTCGCAGGCGCTGAAAAGTTTAGTTCACGGATTAACCGCAGGTACACCGATTAAAGGTGAGTGTACTATTGAGGAGACGCAATACCCGCTACCTTCCGACGTAGAAACTAATCTGCTGCGTATTGCTCAGGAAGCGTTCGTCAATGCCCTCAAACACGCCCATGCCAATGCGGTTCAAGTTGAATTAACGTTCGGTTCTCAAGCCGTCAGTCTGTGCGTGCGGGACAATGGTCAGGGTTTTAATCCTGAACGGCAAAACGGGAAAGGCTTTGGTCTTTTAGGAATGCACGAGCGCATCCAGAGGCTGGGTGGTCAGTTAACAATCGCTAGCCAACCGGGACAAGGGACAGAGGTGATAGCTATTGTGCCTCTTGCGATTGATATGCCCTCCCAAACAACTGCTAGAGAATAAGATGCATCATGAGCCAGAAACAACCGATTCGCATCTTGATTGCAGATGACCATCCCATTGTACGAGCTGGAATCGCTGCCATGCTTGAAATCGATCCGAAGGCAAACATCACCGTTGTGGGTCAGGCAAACAACGGATGTGAGGCAGTTAAACTGTTTACCCAACTCCAACCCGACATTGCTTTAATTGACTTGCAGATGCCTCAGATGGATGGTGTATCAGCGATCGCAGCAATTCGCAAAAAGGTTCCTACTGCTCGCCTGATCGTGTTAACAACCTACGATCGCGACGAGGACATTTATCGAGGACTGCAAGCTGGTGCTAAAGCCTATTTGCTCAAAGACACACCCCGTGAGGAACTGCTAGCTTGCATTCAGGCTGTCCATGCAGGGCGATCGTTCATTCCGTTGGAAGTGGGAGCTAGACTGGCGGAGCGGATGAACAGCCCGGAACTTAGTAAACGAGAAAGCGAAGTCCTACAGCTAATGACGGCTGGGATGAGTAATCTGGAAATCGGTGAAGCCCTAACGATTACCGAGGGTACGGTCAAGTCTCACATCAACAATATTTTAAGCAAGTTGAACGTTAATGACCGTACACAGGCAGTAATCATCGCCCTGAAGCGAGGGATTGTCGCTCTGCCGTAGGAGATACAACTCGATTGCAAGTTATAGAAGCGCCGAAGTAGCGATGCTCGGTAGCCCGCAAGACATCGGAAGTTCCCCTTGTCCACTTACAGAGCAATATCTATGATTTCCCTGCCTCAGGTTGCAATCACAGCCAAAATCTACGAAAGTGCTAATTCGCTGGTATATCGAGGGATACGAGAAGACGACAATACACCTGTCATCCTCAAGGTACTCAAAGAAGATTATCCCACTCCAGTCGAACTCACCCGCTACAAACAGGAATATGAAATTACGCGATCGCTCAACATAGATGGGGTTGTTAAGGCTTACAGTCAGCAAGATTATCAGCGAACTCTAGTGATAATTCTTGAGGATTTTGGGGGCGAGTCCTTAGCGAAATTGGTGAATGAATTGGAAGGGGAGTTTCCAATACCCTTACCCAAATTCCTCTGCCTTGCCATCGAAATTACAGAGATTTTGGGGAGGATTCACAGCAGTAATATCATCCACAAAGACATCAGCCCCAGCAACATTGTCCTGAATCCAGCCACCGGGATAGTCAAACTCATCGACTTTGGCATTGCTACCCGCTTAAGTCGGACAAATCCTACGTTTAGAAATCCCAATGTTTTAGAAGGTACTCTAGCCTACATATCACCGGAGCAAACCGGAAGGATGAACCGTTTCCTGGATTACCGAACGGACTTTTACTCGCTAGGTGTCACCTTCTATGAACTGCTCACTGGGAAGCTGCCTTTTACAACGACTGATGCAATGGAGTTAGTGCATTGTCATATTGCTAAAGAGCCATTGCCCCCATCAACAATTAATCCAGCAATTCCTCAAATGGTTTCGAGCATCGTTATGAAGTTGATGGCAAAGAACGCTGAGGAGCGGTATCAAAGTGCCTGGGGAATTAAAGCAGATTTAGAAGAATGCCTACAACAGTTAAAGACAAACAGGCACATTGTAGCGTTTCCATTAGGGACTCAAGATATTTCCGATAAGTTTCAAGTTCCACAGAAGCTGTATGGCAGAGAGCGAGAGGTAGAAACGCTGCTAACTGCATTTGAGCGAGTAGCGGGAAGAGACAAGCAAGAGGGGGGAGATAGGGGAGCAGTTTTTACCAACATCTCGACAGAAAATTCTCCCTTGTCCTCCTTGTCCCCAGTCACTATTCCCCAATCCAAAATTGAAATGATGCTGATAGCGGGTTATTCCGGTATTGGCAAGTCAGCCCTAGTGCAAGAGATTTATAAACCAATTACCCAGAAGCGGGGCTATTTCATTTCCGGCAAATTCGATCAGTTTCAACGCAATATTCCCTACTCAGCTGTCGTCAGTGCCTTTCAGGAGTTAGCGCAGCAACTATTGAGTGAACCTGAATCTCAACTGCAAAAGTGGCGAGACAAACTCTTAGCAGCTTTGGGTGCGAACGGGCAAGTCATCATTGATGTTATTCCGGAAGTGGAACTGATTATTGGCAAACAGCCTGCTGTGCCAGAGGTAGGGCCAACTGAGTCTCAAAACCGATTTAATCGAGTTTTTCAAAGTTTCATCAGAGTATTCTGCTCAGAAGAACATCCCCTGGTCATCTTTCTAGACGATCTTCAGTGGATGGACTCTGCAACAGTCAAATTAATTGAGCTGATGATGACAGATAGTGAGACGCAATATTTGTTTTTAATCGGAGCGTATCGGGATAACGAAGTCGAATCCTCTCATCAGTTGATGATGACGAGCGAGCGCCTAAGAAGGGAAGGAGTAACAATTAACCAAATGACATTAGCTCCTCTAGCGCCAGAAGCGATCGCTCAACTGATTGCCGAGACATTAAACTGTGACAGGGCTTCAGTCCAACCCTTGGCAGAGTTAGTGCAGCGTAAAACTGGAGGTAATCCCTTCTTTGTCAATGAGTTTCTGAAAACGCTATATCAGGAAAACCTAATTACCTTTAACCTCCCTGACCTTCATAATCCAAAATCTAAGTTGCGCTGGAAGCGCACCAAAGGTGAGACCCAAAATCCAAAATGGAACTGGGATTTATCTCAAATTGAGGCAAAGAACATCACTGACAATGTAGTAGAGTTGATGATTGACAAGTTGAAGAAACTGCCTCAAGTCACACAGCAGATATTACAATTAGCTGCTTGTGTGGGTGCTGATTTTGACTTAAATACCCTCTCGATAATCTGTGAAAAATCACCAGCAGAAATTTTTTCTCACTTAGTGGCAGCAATTCAGCTAGGCTTAATCCTGCCAAAGTGTGAATTAGACGAGAACTTGTTAGTTCAAGAGTATAATTTTTTGCACGATCGAGTGCAGCAAGCAGCACACGCCTTGATTGATGAGTCGCACAGACAAGTTGTTCATCTACAAATTGGTCGCAATTTACTGAAAAAAGCTTCTCCAGAGGGACTATTAGAGAGGCTGTTTGAAATTGTTGACCATCTGAATCATGGGATTGAACTGGTCACCGCTCAATCAGAAGGAGATGAAATTGCTCAATTAAATTTAATTGCAGGTCAGAAAGCCAAAGCAGCGAGCGCCTATAATATGGCTCAAAAATATTTAGCTACAGGGAGAGAATGGCTGGCAGTTTATAGCTGGCAAACAAACTATAATCTGACATTAGATTTATATTTAGAAACAGCAGAAATTGCGTATTTGTGTGGCGATTTTGAGCAGGTAGAATTTTGGGTAGGAATCATTCTACAAGAAGCTAAAACGGTTCTCGACACCGTGAAAGCTTACGAAGTTAAAATTCAAACCGACATCGCGCAGAACCAGCCATTGAAGGCGATTGATACTGGATTGCAGGTTTTGCAGCAACTGGGGATTAGTTTTCCCGAAACGCCCAGCCAGTCTGATATTCATCTCGAACTAGACACGATCGCATCCCACTTCCATGACAAGCCAATCGGGGACTTGATCCACTTGCCGGAAATGACCGAGCCGGACAAGTTGGCGGCGATGCAAATCCTATTAAGGATAGCGATTCCTGCCTATATTGCTGCTCCCGATCTGCTGCCAATACTAGCATCTAAACAGGTCAACTTGTCCATCCACTATGGCAATGCGTCTGTCTCTCCCTTTGCCTATGCCAATTTTGGTGGGTTCATTCTTTGTGGGATGGTCGGAAACATAGAGTCGGGTTACCAGTTTGGACAGGTGGCTCTCAGGTTGTTGTCAAAGCAGAATACCCATTCCCTTAGAGCTAGGATATTGTCGCACGTAAGTTTCCTCATCATCCACTGGAAAGAGCATGTTAGAGAAACACTGGAGCCATTTCTAGAAGGCTATCAAAGTGGACTGGAAACTGGGGATTTAGAGTTTGCTGCCTATTGCGCTTACGGTTACTGCTTCCACTCCTTTGTCGTCGGAAAGGAACTCGTAGAACTTGAACGCGAGATGACGACATACAGTGAAGCAATCCGTCAAATCAAACAGGAAACAGCACTAACCTGGAATCAAATATTTCACCAGTCTGTCTTAAATCTGATGGGATGCTCGGTCAATCCAACCCGTCTAATTGGCGAATTCTACAATGAGGAGAAGGGATTGCCACAACACAAAGCAGCCAATGATGGAGGCGCAATCTTTAGTGTCTATTTTCACAAATTTTTCCTCTGCTATCTATTTTCTGAGTATGCCCAGGCAGTTGAAAAATCAGCCCTAGTGGAAAGTCAGGTGTTCCAAGCAAAAGCGATACACCTTGTTCCTTTGTACTACTTCTATAACTCTCTTGCAAGACTCGCAACATATCCTGAAAGCAGCACTCAAGCGCAGGAGGAAATCCTTAAAAACGTTGCTGTTAGCCAGGAGAAAATGAAACAATGGGCACATTATGCACCAATGAATTATTTGCATAAATATCATCTGGTGCAAGCCGAGACAGCAGGAGCTTTGGGTCAGTTGTTTGAAGCCGAAGAATTCTACGAACAAGCTATCCAAGGAGCCAAGGAAAATGGATATATCCAAGAAGAAGCATTAGCCTATGAATTAGCTGCCAAATTTTACCTATCTCGTGGTAGGAAAAAGTTTGCCCAAACCTATATGAAAGAGGCACACTATTGCTATGGGCGCTGGGGTGCCAAAGCTAAGGTTGCAGATTTGGAAGCTAGATATCCGCAGTTATTGACTCAATCTCCAGCAGTTACTCGCACGACAGATCCGGGTACGACCAATCCTACAACCACTACTGGCAATCGCTCCGGCTCATCGTTGGATTTAGCCACTGTGATGAAAGCGTCTCAGGCAATTTCTAGCGAAATTGTGCTGGATAAGTTACTGACATCGTTGATGAAAATTCTCATCGAGAATGCTGGGGCGCAAAAGGGGTTTCTGATTTTGGAAACGCAAGGCAAACTTTTGATTGAAGCTTCAGGCAGAGTAGAGCAAGAGCAGGTTGCAGTATTGCAGTCAATACCCATTGATAGCGGAGATGTTTCTACAGCGATCGCCAATTATGTTGCTCGAACCAAGGAAACTGTCGTTTTACACGATGCAAGCAGAGAAGGAAAATTTACCAATGACCCTTACATTCAAGCGCATCAACCAAAATCAATTCTCTGTGCGCCGCTGATTGATCGAGGCAAACTCGTTAGTATCGTATATCTCGAAAATAATCTCACCACAGAAGCCTTTACACCCGGTCGCTTGGAAGTGTTAAAGCTCTTATCCTCCCAAGCTGCAATCTCCATTGATCTTGCTAAACTCTACGCTGAAGTGCGTGCTAACGAAAGTAGGCTGACTCAATTCCTAGAGGCAATGCCAATGGGCGTGGCAATCCTTGATGCCAATGGCAAACCTTGCTACGTCAATCTTGTTGCAAAACAGCTTCTTGGTAAAGACGTTATTCCATCTACGACAATAGAGCAATTGCCAGAAGCTTATCAACTCTATCGAGCGGGAACTAATCAACCGTACCCAAAGGAACAAATACCTATACTTCGAGCTTTGCAGGGCGATCGCTCAGCCGTGGATGATATGGAAGTTCATCAAGGCAACAAAATTATCCCTATTGAGAGTCGTGGTACTCCAATCTTTGATGAAAACGGCAACATTGCTTATGCGATTGCGGCGTTTCAAGACGTCACAAAACGCAGGCAAGCGGAAATAGCCAAAAACACGTTCTTAGCACAGATGAGCCACGAATTGCGAACTCCTCTCAACGCCATTCTTGGCTTTGCCCAACTGATGGGTAACTCGTCTTATCTCCCTCCAGAACACCAAGAAAATCTGAGCATCATCGCCCGTAGCGGAGAACACCTGCTCACCTTAATTAACCAAGTCTTAGATTTATCCAAAATTGAAGCAGGACAGATGGCGCTCAACGAAGCAAACTTTGACCTCTGTCGCTTTCTAAGCGACTTAGAAAATATGTTCCAACTTAAGGCGAACAATAAGGGATTGCACTTGCTCTTTGAGCGGACTGTAGAAGTTCCTGAATATATCCGCACCGATGAGGTTAAGTTGCGGCAAGTGCTAATTAATCTACTTTCTAATGCCATTAAGTTTACTAAAGCAGGCAGTGTATGTCTAAAAGTCAAAAGGAAGTCCGAACAACAAACAACAATTACCTTTGAAATTGAAGATACCGGGGTTGGGATTGCCCCTGATGAGTTAGACAGCATTTTTAAAGCCTTCGTGCAAGCAAAAGCCGATCGCAAGTTCCAGGAAGGAACCGGCTTAGGGTTAACCATTGCCCGTTCCTTCGTGCAACTGATGGGAGGAGATATTAGCGTCAGTTCTCAGGTTGGTAAGGGGACAGTCTTCAAGTTTGATATTACTGTTAGCAGGATTGAAACTGTTGATATTAATAGTCAGCAACCAACCAGCAGAACAGCCCCACAACCTAATCAGCAGAGCGATCGCCTTTCGAGTGCCGATGTCTTGACACCTGCTGCCCTTGCTGCACTACCCCCCGATTTAGTCGCTAACCTCCACCAAGCCATCCTCGCACTCGATATAGAGCGGATTGAAACCTGCATCACTCAAATTCGCGAACTCAACGCTCCTTTGGCAGGAGCGATCGCAGTTTTAGCGAAAGGGTTTAAGTATAAGCAGTTATTGGCTTTCATGCAACCCGCAACTGATTAAATATGAATAATGCTCAAAACTCTGCGTCAAAAGAAACCATTTTAATTGTTGATGATATCCCTGAAAATTTACAGCTTTTAGCCGGGATGTTATCGGAGCAAGGGTATATCGTGCGCCTTGCTCCGGACGGTCAACTGGCTCTTCAATTTGTACAAGTCTCCTCACCTGATTTGATATTGTTGGATATCCTGATGCCAGACATGGATGGCTATGAAGTCTGCAAAGAGCTAAAAACGTCTCTAACTACTCAAGACATTCCAGTTATTTTTATCAGCGCCTTGCATGAAGTATTCGATAAGGTAAAAGCCTTTTCTGTGGGTGGAGTAGACTACATTACCAAACCCTTTGAAGTTCGAGAGGTTTTAGCGCGTGTAGAGAACCAATTACGCCTCAGTCGGTTCTCTAAGCAACTTTTGGAGCAAAATGCACGGCTTAGTCAAGAGATTGAAGATCGCAAGCGAATAGAACATGAGCGGAAACGGGCACAAGAAGCGCTGCAAGCCTCCGAATCGGAACTCCGGGCGCTCTTTGCAGCAATACCCGATCCCCTCTTCGTCATTAATTCGGTAGGACGTGTTTTAAAGCTTGTACCGCTTGCGCCGGAGCAATTATACAAACCTGCTGATGAGCAAATTGGTAGGACGTTGCACGAGATTTTCGAGCAACCGCAAGCCGCTATCTTTCTTTGCTACATCCAACAAGCTCTCAGTACCCAACAAATACTTAATGTTGAGTACAGACTGACTATGGGAGGGCGAGAAATTTGGTTTGCTACCCGCATTTCGCCTATTTCCCAAGATTTAGTCATTTGGTTGGCACGGGATATTAGCGATCGCAAACGCGCCGAAGAAGCATCAATTCTGGAAGAACGCAACCGCATGGCTCGCGAGATCCACGACACCCTCGCCCAGGCATTAACGGGTGTCATCGTACATATGGAAGTCGCTAAAGTCGTCGTACCAGAAGACTCCAAAGCACGAAACCACCTGATCCAGGCACACAACTTAGCCCGTGATGGTTTGGCAGAGGCACGGCGATCGGTTTGGGCGCTACGCCCTCAGGTGCTAGAACAGGGTAGTCTCTCGCAGGCGCTGAAAAGTTTAGTTCACGGATTAACCGCAGGTACACCGATTAAAGGTGAGTGTACTATTGAGGAGACGCAATACCCGCTACCTTCCGACGTAGAAACTAATCTGCTGCGTATTGCTCAGGAAGCGTTCGTCAATGCCCTCAAACACGCCCATGCCAATGCGGTTCAAGTTGAATTAACGTTCGGTTCTCAAGCCGTCAGTCTGTGCGTGCGGGACAATGGTCAGGGTTTTAATCCTGAACGGCAAAACGGGAAAGGCTTTGGTCTTTTAGGAATGCACGAGCGCATCCAGAGGCTGGGTGGTCAGTTAACAATCGCTAGCCAACCGGGACAAGGGACAGAGGTGATAGCTATTGTGCCTCTTGCGATTGATATGCCCTCCCAAACAACTGCTAGAGAATAAGATGCATCATGAGCCAGAAACAACCGATTCGCATCTTGATTGCAGATGACCATCCCATTGTACGAGCTGGAATCGCTGCCATGCTTGAAATCGATCCGAAGGCAAACATCACCGTTGTGGGTCAGGCAAACAACGGATGTGAGGCAGTTAAACTGTTTACCCAACTCCAACCCGACATTGCTTTAATTGACTTGCAGATGCCTCAGATGGATGGTGTATCAGCGATCGCAGCAATTCGCAAAAAGGTTCCTACTGCTCGCCTGATCGTGTTAACAACCTACGATCGCGACGAGGACATTTATCGAGGACTGCAAGCTGGTGCTAAAGCCTATTTGCTCAAAGACACACCCCGTGAGGAACTGCTAGCTTGCATTCAGGCTGTCCATGCAGGGCGATCGTTCATTCCGTTGGAAGTGGGAGCTAGACTGGCGGAGCGGATGAACAGCCCGGAACTTAGTAAACGAGAAAGCGAAGTCCTACAGCTAATGACGGCTGGGATGAGTAATCTGGAAATCGGTGAAGCCCTAACGATTACCGAGGGTACGGTCAAGTCTCACATCAACAATATTTTAAGCAAGTTGAACGTTAATGACCGTACACAGGCAGTAATCATCGCCCTGAAGCGAGGGATTGTCGCTCTGCCGTAGGAGATACAACTCGATTGCAAGTTATAGAAGCGCCGAAGTAGCGATGCTCGGTAGCCCGCAAGACATCGGAAGTTCCCCTTGTCCACTTACAGAGCAATATCTATGATTTCCCTGCCTCAGGTTGCAATCACAGCCAAAATCTACGAAAGTGCTAATTCGCTGGTATATCGAGGGATACGAGAAGACGACAATACACCTGTCATCCTCAAGGTACTCAAAGAAGATTATCCCACTCCAGTCGAACTCACCCGCTACAAACAGGAATATGAAATTACGCGATCGCTCAACATAGATGGGGTTGTTAAGGCTTACAGTCAGCAAGATTATCAGCGAACTCTAGTGATAATTCTTGAGGATTTTGGGGGCGAGTCCTTAGCGAAATGGATGCAGGAATCACCCCAAGCGTATTGCCCTCTTCCCTTAGCCCAATTCTTGAGCCTCGCAATCGCAATTACAGAAATTTTGGGCAGCATTCATGCTACCAACGTCATCCACAAAGACATTAACCCAAGTAATATTGTCCTCAATCCAAACACCGGGGTTGTCAAACTTATCGACTTTGGCATTTCCACCCAGTTAACCCGCACCAACCCTACATTTAAGAATCCTAATGTTTTAGAAGGCACCTTAGCCTACATGTCGCCCGAGCAAACCGGAAGGATGAACCGAACCCTGGATTATCGCACGGACTTTTACTCTCTGGGTGTCACCTTCTACAAACTGCTTACAGGACAACTGCCTTTTCCGACGACAGATATTCTGGAACTGGTGCATTATCATATTGCCAAACAGCCTATTCCACTGCATCAGGTGAATGCACAGATACCTCCAGTCATTTCAGGCATCATCATGAAGTTGATGGCAAAGAATGCCGAAGAGCGCTATCAGAGTGCCTGGGGACTCAAAGCTGATTTGTTGGAATGTTTACGGCAGTTAGAAACAACGGGTGAGATTGCAACGTTTCAATTAGGTAATCAAGATATCACTGACAAGTTTCAAATCCCGCAAAAACTGTATGGAAGGGAAGCGGAAGTTGAGACGTTACTAACTACATTTGAGCGAATAGCCGCAGGGAAGGCAAAGCAAGCAGAATTGCTGTTGGTTGCAGGCTATTCCGGTATCGGCAAGTCAGCACTAGTCCAAGAAATTTATAAACCGATTACCCAAAAGCGTGGTTACTTCATTTCTGGTAAATTTGATCAGTTTGGGCGCAATATTCCCTACTCGGCTGTCGTCAGTGCTTTCGCAGGATTAGTGCGGCAACTCTTAAGCGAACCGGAACACCAATTGCAACAGTGGCGAGACAAACTCTTAACAGCGTTGGGAACAAACGGGCAGATTATTATCAATGTCATTCCGGAAGTAGAACTTATTATTGGTAAGCAGGCACCTGTACCAGAAGTTGGAGCGACTGAAGCTCAGAATCGGTTTAATCGAGTTTTTCAAAAGTTTATTCGGATGTTCTGTTCACCAGAACATCCCTTAGTTATCTTTCTGGACGATCTACAGTGGGTTGACTTAGCAACACTAAGGTTGATCGAGTTGATGATGACGGATGTAGATACTCAATACCTGTTTTTGATTGGGGCATATCGGGATAACGAGGTTAATCGAACCCATTCATTGATGATGATGCTAGAGGAACTTAGAAAAGAGGGAGTAACAATCAGTCGGATTACGTTAGCACCTTTAGGGCTGGAGGTGATCATACAACTGATTGCCGACACATTACACGGTGAAATCAGTACAGTCAAACCCTTGGCAGAATTGGTAGTACACAAAACAGGAGGAAATCCTTTTTTTGTTAATGAATTTTTTAAAACGCTGTACACCGAAAACTTACTAGCTTTTGATTTTGATAATCTAATCTGGCGATGGGATATCCCTCAGATTGAGTCAAAAAATATTACTGAAAATGTGGTGGAATTAATGATTGGCAAGTTGAAGAAACTTCCCTATGTCACGCAGCAAATTTTAAAGCTAGCCGCTTGCATTGGTGCTAATTTTGACTTAACTACTCTCTCTATTATTAGTAAAAAAACACCCAGAGAAGTTTTTCCAGAGCTAATTCTGGCAGCGCAGTCTGGCTTGATATTGACAATATCCGAATTGGATGAACAGCTATTAGTCCAGGATTATAAATTCCTCCATGACCGAGTACAACAGGCGGCATACGCCTTAATTGATGAGCCGCATAAGCAAGCAGTTCATTTACAAATTGGTTGCAATCTCCTCGAAAAAACGTTACTAGAGCGCCTATCAGATCGGCTATTTGAAATTGTCGATCATCTGAATTATGGGATTGAGCTGGTCGCCGCTCAACCCGAACGAGACGAAATTGCTCGATTAAATTTAATTGCAGGTCAGAAAGCCAAAGCAGCGATTGCCTATAGTATGGCTAAAAAATATTTAGCGGCAGCAAGAGTTTGGCTGGAAGCTTCTAGCTGGCAAACCAACTATGACCTGACCTTAGATTTATATTCAGAAACAACAGAAGTCGCGTACTTGTGTGGCGAGTTTGAGCAGGTAGAATCCTGGGTAGCAATTGTTTTACAAGAAGCTAAAACGGTTCTCGATACCGTGAAAGCTTACGAAGTCAAAATTCAAACTGACATGGCGCAGGGTCAGTCCTTGAAAGCAATCGATACTGCTTTGCAAGTTTTACAACAATTTGGGATCAGTTTTCCCGAAAAGCCGAGTCAGGCAGATATTGATCTTGAACTAGACACAATCACATCTCTCATCAGTGAAAAGTCGATTGGAGACTTGCTCCATTTGCCTCAAATGACCGAGCCGGACAAGTTGGCGGCGATGCGAATCCTATCCAGCATCACGGTTGCTGCCCATATTACTGCTCCTTATTTGCTGCCTCTAGTTGTGTCTAAACAGGTCAATTTGTCAATCCAATATGGCAATATGTTTGTATCTTCCTTTGCGTATGCCTTCTATGGATTAATTCTTTGTGGGATGGTCGGAAATATAGAGTCTGGGTACGAGTTTGGACAGCTTGCTCTCAGGCTGTTGTCACAACCCCATACCCATTCACTCAGAGCTAGAACATTGCTGTACGTAAATGGCTTCATCAACCACTGGAAAAAACATATTAGAGAATCACTGGAGCCATTACTAGAAGCTTATAAAAGTGCACTAGAAACTGGTGACTTAGAGTTTGCTGCCTATGGCGCTTATTCCTACTGCTACCAATCGTTTCGCGTTGGGAAAGGACTCGTGGAACTTGAACGCGAGATGAGAATATACAGTGAAGCAATTGGTCAAATCAAACAGCAAGCAGTGCTCGCCTGGACTCAAATCTCTCAGCAGTCTGTCTTAAATTTGATGGGACGCTCGGTCAAACCAACCTGTCTAATTGGCGAATCCTACAATGAAAATATATTGCAACACAATGAAATAAATGAAAGACCAATCCTTCTAGTATTCCTTCTAGTATCTTTTTACAAACTTTTCCTATGCTATCTATTTTCTGAGTATGCTCAGGCAATTGAAAACTCAACCCTAGCAGAAAGTCATCTGAGCCTAGTAACAGGGGGCAGCCTTCAGGCTTCATACTATCTCTATGACTCTCTGGCAAGACTGGCAACCTATTCCGAAAGCAGCGTTCAAGCCCAATCTGAAATCCTCAAAAAAGTTGCCCTTAACCAGGAGAAAATGAAGCAATGGGCACACTATGCGCCCATGAATTTTTTGCATAAATATCATTTAGTCGAGGCAGAGAAAGCGCGAGTTTTGGGACAGTGGTTTGAAGCGGAAGAGTTCTACGAACAAGCCATTCAAGGTGCTAAAGACAATGAGTATATCCAAGAAGAAGCATTAGCCTATGAATTGGCTGCCAAATTTTACCTATCTCGTGCTAGAGAAAAGATTGCCCAAACTTACATGAAAGAAGCTCACTATTGCTATGAACGCTGGGGAGCGATGGCAAAGGCCAAACATTTAGAAATCAAATACCCGCAGTTACTGACTCAATCTCCGAATGTGAATCGCACGACTTCCACGCGCACGACCAATCCTAGAACGACCACAAGTAATAGTTCGGGAGAAGCCTTGGATTTAGCGACGGTAATGAAAGCTTCCCAAGCAATTTCTGGTGAAATTGTGCTAGAGCAGTTGCTCAGTTCATTAATACAGATACTAATTGAGAATGCTGGGGCGCAAACAGGTTGTTTGATTTTGCACAAAGATGTTGAATGGGTGATTGAAGCTAGGAGTGAGGTGGATTCTTCAGTAGATGTAGATGCCTATACCACCAGAGTTTTGCAGTCAATTCCAATTGACAACTATCTTCCTGTAGCAATCATCAACTATGTCGTTCGCACGAAAGAAAGTTTAGTCTTGAATGATGCCACCCGTGAAGGCAGCTTTACTGATGAGCCTTACATTAAAGAGCATCAAACCAAATCTATCTTGTGTGCGCCACTGCTCAATCAAGGCAAACTGGTCGGGCTTTTTTACTTAGAAAATAATCTAACGGCTGGAGCCTTTACACCAGAGCGATTGGAAGTATTGAATCTATTATCCTCCCAAGCAGCCATTTCAATTGAAAATGCTAACCTCTATACTCAGCTAGGGGAATACAGCCGTTCGTTGGAACAAAAGGTGTCTCAACGCACTGCTGAACTTGCCGAAGCCACTCGACAAGCGCAGGCAGCAAACCAAGCCAAAAGTACTTTCCTGGCAAATATGAGCCACGAACTGCGTACTCCTCTCAATGCAATTCTGGGCTTTTCTCAATTAATGAGTCGATCGCAAAGCCTACCTTCCGAATACCAAGACAACCTGGGTATCATCACCCGCAGTGGAGAACACCTGCTCACCCTGATTAATCAAGTCTTAGATTTATCCAAAATCGAGGCAGGACGCACGACACTCAACGAAACATCCTTTGACCTCCATTGCCTTCTAGATGATTTGGAAGATATGTTCCAACTCAAGGCTGAGAATAAAGGGTTGCAGTTACTGTTTGAGCGGACGCCAGAAGTACCCCAATTTGTACGCACTGATGAAGTTAAGTTGCGTCAAGTATTAATTAACCTGCTCAATAATGCGATTAAGTTTACCTGTGAAGGGGGCGTATCAGTAAGGGTAAGGTCAGTAATCGGTAATGGGGAAGATAGCTCCAATTACCAATTACCAATTACCAATTACCAATTGCAGTTTGAAGTCGAAGATAGCGGAGCTGGCATTGCTTCTGAAGAGCTAGATAGCTTGTTTGAAGCCTTCATGCAAACAAGAACAGGTCAACAATCCTCTGAAGGGACGGGTTTAGGATTGCCTATAGCACGCTCGTTTGTGCAACTGATGGGAGGTGAAATGACTGTTAGCTCCCAAGTGGGGCATGGTAGCCTTTTCAAATTTGACATTACTGTTAGCGTAGCTGAAACGGCTCAGAGCAACAGCCAACAACCAACCCGCCGAGTCGTTGCCCTCGAACCAAACCAACCAACCTATCGCATTCTGATTGTGGACGATCGCTGGGACAATCGACAACTGCTAATCAGGCTGCTTTCCAGGGTTGGCTTTGAACTACTCGAAGCGACTAATGGTCAACAGGCGATTGAACTTTGGGAAAACTGTTCGCCGCACATCATCTTAATGGATATGCGGATGCCCGTGATGGATGGCTATGAAGCAACCAAACGCATTAAAGCCACTACCAAAGGTCAGGCTACAGCAATAGTTGCCGTCACGGCTAGTAGCTTCGAGGAACAGCGAGCGATTATCCTTTCTACGGGTTGTGATGATTTTATCCGCAAACCCTTTAGAGAAGCAGACATCTTTGATGCCCTGCACAAACATCTCGGAGTGAGCTTCGTCTACGATGAACCCGTCGCCTTACCCACTTCAACCCAAAACGAGACGAATGCCATAACTCCCGATGCCATAGCTGCCTTACCTACGAATCTAGTGGCTAATCTCTACCAAGCTACAATCGATGGCGATAAAGATTTAATGTTGAGTCTCATCGACCAAATCCGCTCTTCAAATAAACCCCTAGCCAATGCCCTCGCTGCATTGGTTAACAATTTCCGGTACAAGCAGTTATTAAATTTAACTCAATTTGCCATTAATTCAAAATGAGTAATCCTCAAAATACTTTCCTAAAATGTAATATTTTAATTGTTGATGATAACCCTGCAAATTTGGAGCTTCTAGGCGGAATTTTGTCTGAGCAAGGGTATAAAGTGCGCCTCATGCCGGACGGTCAACTGGCTCTGAGGTCTGTCCAGTCAACTCGACCTGACCTGATTTTGCTGGACATTCTGATGCCTGAGATGGATGGCTATCAAGTCTGCGAAAAGCTAAAAGCAGATGAACGAACCAAAGATATTCCCGTTATTTTCGTCAGTGCCGTGCATGAAGTGTTCGATAAAGTGAAAGCATTTTCTTTGGGTGGAGTAGATTACATCACCAAACCCTTTGAAGCTAAAGAAGTTTTGGCTCGTATCGAGACTCAATTGCGGATTAGTCGGCTCTCTAAGCAACTTTTAGAGCAAAATGCACGGTTAACTGAGCAGAAGGAACTCCTGCAAACAATCTTTGACCATATTCCTGTAATGGTGACTCTTTATGATGCTAACGGACGAATTCAATTGGTCAATCTGGAGTCAGAACGTGTATTGGGATGGTCTCATACAGAACTAGAAAACATCGATTTGATAGCAGAATGCGTTCCTGACCCAGAGTATCGCACCTCAGTTTTGGAACACATGTTCGCCGCTACTGGGAAATGGCAAGACTTCAAAGCCAGGATTCGCGATGGGAGCTATCTGGATACATCCTGGGCAAGTATTCGGCTTTCTAATGGTATGAGTATTGGAATTGGACAGGACATCAGTGAACGGGTTGCTGCTGCGCTACGCGATCACAAACAGGCACTAGAGGCATCTTTGCTAGAAGAACGCAACCGCATGGCTCAAGAGATTCACGACACCCTAGCGCAAGCCTTCACAGGCATCATCGTTCACTTGGGAACCGCCTCACGCAAAATTACGGTAGATCCGGCGGCAGCACAAGAACATATAAAGGTGGGGCGCGATTTAGCTCGCTCTGGACTCACCGAAGCCCGTCGCTCAGTGGAAGCACTGCGTCCGAAGTTGTTGGAGGATGGTGACTTATGCAGCGCTGTGCGTTGCCTGTCGTCACAGATGTTTTCCCATTCCAGTACCCATACTATCTGCGAAGTGTTGGGTAAGGCATATCCCCTGCCTCAAGATGTAGAAAATAATGTACTCCGAATTGGGCAAGAAGCATTGACCAATGCCTTTAAGTACGCCAGAGCTAGTGAAATCCGAATTGAACTGGTGTATGAGACAAGGCAGTTTATTTTGCGAATCAAGGACAATGGGCAGGGGTTTGAAATCAACAGTTTTTCTGTGGAAAACGGTTTTGGTCTAATGGGAATGACAGAACGTGCCGATCGCATCGGCGCAAAGCTAACAATCCAAAGTCAACCCGGACGAGGAACGGAAGTTGTCGTATCGCTCGATAGGGAGTAGGTGATCGTGAACCAGTCAAACATCATTCGCGTCTTGGTTGCCGACGATCATCCCGTCGTAGCGCAGGGGTTGGTAGCGTTGCTCGAATGCGAGGCAGATATTACTGTTGTCGGACAAGCCTATGATGGGTGCCAAGCAGTGGAACTGTTCCACCAACATCAGCCCGATGTAACGTTAATGGATTTGCGGATGCCTCAATTGGATGGTGTTGCTGCTATTAGTGCTATCTGCGCCGAGTTTAATGATGCCCGGATTATCGTGGTGACCACCTACGATAGTGATGAAGATATTTATCGGGGGCTTCGGGCAGGTGCAAAGGGTTATCTGCTCAAGGATGCTGAACCTGACGAACTTCTGGTAGCGATTCGCACGGTTCACAGAGGTAAAAAATACATCCCACCTGATATAGGAGCCAAGCTGGCCCAGCGATTGAGCAACCCCCAATTGAGCGATCGCGAGTTGGAAGTCGTCCGTCTGATGGTTGCTGGCATGAATACCCAAGAAATTAGCACGGCTGTGTCTATTGCTGAGAGTACCGTTAAGTTCCATGTCAACAATATCTTGAGTAAATTGGGAGTCAATGACAGGACTCAAGCCGTCATCGCAGCAATTAAGCGAGGGATAGTTAATATCTAGGGGGTGGGTGAAGCAGGAAACAGGCCTCAATCTAGGCAGATCCAAGATTGTCTAAGTTCTGTAGAACGATCTACCACATAAACCAGCTAATCGGCATTTATAGCAGTCGCTAAGGCAATAATTACTTGCTATGATTTATAAAGAAAATCTTAATAATTCTCTAGCTCTTATAGTATTTAAGGTTTAGAGCGGATATCCTAATAGACTTCATACAAAAGACCACTGCGGTACACCAAAAGTAGTACCTAGTACCTAGCCGCAAGTTAGAGTAATTTCTTCATCTCAGAGTCAGCTTAAGGCTGACCTTTTTTATAGGTGAAAAAACTAACTTCAATCCGGCGACAACAGCAGGCAACTTCTCTACACTGAAACCAAGGATAAATCAGGTAGGAGGTTTTATGATATCTCGTCGTTGTCACAAATCATTTTTTTACTTCAATGAGTCAGGCAAATGAGGGTAATAGGCTATCTGTTCCTCCCTCAGAACGCGATCGCATCCAAGGATCACTCGACGCCCCAGTAGTACTAGTAAAGTACGGCGACTACCAATCTCCTGATTGTAGCGAGACTCACAGGATGATCAAAGTGATTCAGCAACAACTAGGCAATCGTCTAGGGTTTGTCTTCCGCCACTTTCCCCAGGTGTCGATCCATCCCCAGGCTCAAAAGGCAGCGGAAGCTGCTGAAGCCGCAGCCGCGCAAGGAAAGTTTTGGCAGATGCACGACACGCTGTTCCAGCATCAGCAGTCATTGGATAACGGTTATCTCGTTGAGTATGCCAATGAACTAGGACTCGATATGCCTCAGTTCCTTCAAGCTATGTGGAGGCACGTTTATGCCGATCGCGTTACCGAAGACGTTGAAAGTGGCTTACGCAGTGGTGTCACCACTACTCCAACGTTATTCATCAACGGTATTCGTTACAGCGATGCTTGGAACGTCGAGAGTTTATTGGCTGCGATCGCCAGAATAGAAAGCTCCTAAGTAAGTCAAAAGTTAAAAAAGAAACCTCACAATGGCTCAGTATTTGAGTTGTTGCTCGCAGACAAGTTAAATGCAGACTAGCTGAGCAGATGTAACCGGACACCGCAAGATTACCGAATCACCGTACAAGAGGATATGACCGATGATGAATTACAAACAATTGGTTGTGGGCTATAGTTTCCTGAAGAAGCTTCAAACCCTCGATTGGCAAACCATCCGTCATCACCTACTCAACTCTGACGAGGGTCGAGACTTCACAAGAGCGCAAGCAGCGCGTGCCATCTGGCAGTACAGTTTGTTTCTATTCCTAGCACGGCAATATCCGGGTATGCAACTGGTACCCACCGAAGAAATTGATGCGGTTTTGCACGCTCATATTGCCACTGATCGACAATATCACGACGATTGTCAAACTCTATTTGGTGGCTCCATACATCACTCGGCGGGACTGGGCACAAGAGGCGATCGCGCAGAATGGCTTGAGGCGTTCGATCGCACAAAACAACTGTTTGAAAAAACGTTTGGTCGAGGTGCGATGGGTTATTCAACCCCTGCTGCCTGCGACATACTTTTAGCATTCAATTAAAAACCATGAGTACTCAAGGCTCCTTAACGGACTTTTCCTTAGTAGAAATTCTTCAGTTTATCAAGAACGGAAAGAGAACTAGCTTGCTGACGCTGAGTAATTTATCCGTATCTAGAAAGAGTGGCTTGAGCAGCGCAAGACTAAAATTTTTAGCAACTGGGCAATGCACCAAATTGCTGAGCGGTATAAATCGAACTCCCATTATTCTAGAATGTTAGCTGCCTCCTAAAAGAGCTGTATCAAGAGTGAGGACTAAAGTGCGTGCCTCTTCTGCTTCAGGTAGCATTCCTAAAACTTCAAAGTTGTTAAACGCTTCAATTGCCCACTGCCGCGCCTCACTTAGATTTCCGTGCGCTCTGGCTAGACTCGCTAATGAATACTGGCAGAAGGCAATGCGAACCTTATCTTGGTTAACTTGGGCAACATATAATCCTTCTGTCAGAAGTTTGTGGGCATCGTCCAGTTCTCCTTGCACAATTGCAATGTCAGCCAACCAATTTTGAATAGAAAAGATGGCTCTCCGCCAATCAATTGTCTGAGCATAGTTGAGTGCTTCAGAAAACAGTGGCTTGGCTTTGTCGTAAGCTTCTTGCTTAAAACAGATCTCGGCTTGGTAGTAACGGATTTGTGTCAGCCATCGCAGTCGTTGTTCCTCTGGAAGTTCAATATTCGTTAAGAACTCTAATGTTTGGTTGAGCCACGACTGAGCCTCGTCAAATCGCCTCTGTTGAATCCGGAGAATCGCCAGATGTTTAGACAAATTCATCTCAAAGAATCGATCTTGATACTGTCGTAGATCCCAAGCTTTCATGAAAAGTGAATCGGCTTCATCTAACTGAGCGGGTTTTCCCATTGCCGTAAGAGTCTCGCCTCGATCCACTACAATCTCTGCAAGGATTGACCAATCACCTCGTTGTTCTGCCGTTTGAATCAGGGATACCGTCCAAATCAAGCGATCGTCCCAATGTCCCAGGCGACTTTTCCGGCTACCCATGATATGAGTGTATGCCTTCGTGTTCCGCCAAAGATCGAGCAGAGCGGCATAGCGTCCTTCAACCACACAAAAGTCAATGACAGCTTGTAAATTCAACCATTCCTCTTCTAGCCCCTCAAACTGAGCCTGCCACTCCTGGGCATCTTGCCCTCTATACTTTTGGGAAAAGCTTAAGTACCAGCCGATCCAGCGATCACGTGCCTCACTCTCAAAGTCCGGGTGAGCAGCCAATTCAGCAAGCGCATACTCTTTGGTTAAGGGTAAAATGCCATAACGGTTTTCTTCATGCTTCACCAAAGAGAGTCCTCGCAATCTAGCTAAGGCGTTCTTGACAACATCAGCTTCAGCGTCCGGTACTGCCACCTGAACGAGGGCTTCTCGTAATGCAGACACAGGAAATAGGGCAAGCGACATCAGAAGCTTGTGCGCGGCTTGCCCTCGCAGGGGTTTCACTGAACTCTCAAAACAGAAGCGAGCAACATCCCCTGTGGTTTGAGACATTCGTTCCAGCACTTCCTCCATCGGGAAGCCATTCGCCAACTGTCCAATGGCATAACTGATGGCAACTGGGACACCTCCAGTTCCTTTGTAGAGAGCTTGAGAATCTTCTGGACTCAGGATTACTCCTTTCTCTTGCGCTTCATACTGAATCAAGTGGAGAGCATCTGGCTGGGGCAATGAGGTCAAACGCACGGGGACAAACATAATTTGTTCGCGGGTAGTGATGACTGTTTTCACCGTAGGTGGCAGTTCGTACAGAAATGCCAGGACATCCTGCTGGTTTTCGATCGTCTCCAGATTGTCCACAATCAGCAGGGTGCGCTGGTGCGACAGAGAATCTTTAATCAGGTCTACTTGCTCTACAAAACTAGCTCCGGTGATGTCTAAGTCGTCTAGAGTACGAGCGATCTGGCGGAAAATGTCGTTGAGCGTGCGTCGAGGAGCAAGGCTTTTCAAAACACCAAAGGGAGTCAGGTAAGATTCTTTGGCAGAGGTAAAGATAATCGCCTCAAAGGTAGGTACGCCAAGGAAAGCTCCATCACCGTAACTAGTACGCAGGCAACGATAGGCGGCTTCCACAACTAAGGTTGTTTTCCCTACACCACCGATGCCATCAATACTGATCAAGTGGGCTGCGTGGTTAGGTGAAAGCAGTTCCATCAATCGGGCAACTTCCTCCTTACGACCAATGAAGGTTGTACAGCTCGGAGCGGGTAAGTTGTTCGGCACCCGTTTAGAAGGCTCTATAGAAGGTGGAGAGGATAAAGGAGGAGCTAAAAATGCAGAAGAACTGTCTTCTTTCTTTAGACTGTCTGGGTTTGATTCCTTCAGTAGTTTCTGTAGCACAAGTTGAACAGTATTGACCCTTACTTTCTGCCCTGTAGCGTTTGACAGTAGCTCCCAAAGTTCGGGGCAGAAGACCCTCTGGATGGTGCTGTCAGCGTACCCAATCACGCGAATATCCTTGAGTTTGCTTCCTTGCAAGGCTTGTTCGAGGATGCACGCTTGGATATCTCCTAAAGCTTTGCCCGTTTTAGCAAGAATTTGATTGTTCGCTACTCCGATCAATTGTGATATTTCTTCGATACTCATCAGCCAGCCAGAAAGGGGTGCTGTATTGAGCGTAGCTTGGATGATCTTCAGGAGTCACCCATCTTGAATAAACTGAAGAATTAAGCTGTAAATTCTGAAGATTTTGAAGGGGATGGCTGAAGATACGGCTGAATTTTGAGACACAAAATGAATTTGATCTCAATTATTGTTCAAGTAATCGTTGTTTATTGTTTCAAAACTAGACGAGTTTCATTTTTTTAAAAGCTCTACAGCCGTTACTAAATAGGACAGTAAGATATGTACGCTCTTTCCTCTGTAGAAAATTTTTCTTTAGAAAAGTCAAATCGCCGCTCGACGACTTCCAAATTCCCTTTTAAAGCTAGACGCAGCCGGGGGGTTATACTCAGCTTTCACGGCTGGGACAAGTTCCAAGCTGCCAAAACTCAAGCCGAGTTTGATGAAAACTATGGAAACCGCTTCACTCTTGAGGATCTAAGTGATCGCACAAGGTTGGCTTTGAATACCATTACCAAAGTCCTAAAACGCACAGAGTCTGTAGACAAGCAGTCATTGCAGTATGCCTTCCAAGCCTTTGGGTTAGAGTTGAGCGAGAGTGACTATACCCACCCCACTTCCCTGTTTGAGGCGTTGCAAACCCGGCAGGATAACCCGCAGCAGGACTGGGGGGAAGCAGCAGATGTGTCCCAGTTCTATGGGCGAGAGGAGGAATTATTCCAGCTTCGGCAGTGGAGCATAGCAGATCATTGCAGATTAGTGGCACTCCAGGGGATTGGTGGAATTGGCAAAAGTACGCTGGCAGTGAAGTTGGCGCTGCAAATTCAAACGGAGTTTGAGATAGTGGTGTGGCGAAGTCTCCGAAATGCACCACCATTGGAGGAGTTACTAGAGAGTATCCTGTCATTTGTACTGCGGATACGGGGAGAAAACCCAGTGATACCCAATAGCATAGATGGAAGATTATCCATGTTGATGGAATGCCTGCGTTCCTCGCGGTGTTTGCTAATCTTAGACAATGCCGAGACGATTTTGAGCAGTGGGGAACGGGCAGGGCAGTGTCGAGACGGGTATGAGGAGTACTCTCAACTACTCCAGACTGTTGGAGAAGTGCCGCATCAAAGTTGCTTGCTGCTGACGACGCGGGAAAAGCCCAGCGCGATCGCATTGCTCGAAGGTGAGAAGTCAAAAGTGCGATCGCTATCATTGAAGGGACTCAAAGCCGAAGCAGGGCGAGAGTTGTTCCAGCAAAAAGGGCAATTTGCAGGTTCAGAGGCAGAGTGGAGCCAACTGAGCAAACACTATGGAGGCAATCCTCTGGTATTGAAGCTGGTGGCAGCAGCGGCCCAAGAGCTTTTCAATGGCACAATTGCGGAGGTATTTAAGTATGCACAGGAGGGAGTTCTAGCCTTTGAACACATCCGCGATCTCTTGGAAGGGCAGTTCAATCGCTTGTCTGCGTTGGAGCAGGAAGTGATGTATTTGATGGCGGTTAGTCAAGAACCCGTATCCTTTGCTCAGTTAGAGAAGGACATCGTCACAGTCGCCTCCAGGCGCAAGCTGCTAGAAGCAATGAATTCCCTATTGATACGGTCGTTAATTGAGAAGGACGGAGAATACTTCTGGGTGCAACCCGTTGTGATGGAATATGTCACGGAGCGATTCGTTGAGCAGAACTGTAGCGAGATTGAGACGCAACAGATAGAACACTTCAGGAGTCATACCTTGGTCAAAGCGCAGGCGAAGGACTACGTGCGAGAGTTGCAAGAGATTCAATTATGGCGGGCATCCGCTTAATTCGGAAGAGGCAAAAAACGGATAGAGAGTCCTAGCCCAAACTTTAAAGATTTTAGCAGAACCCAACCTAGACAAGTAGCTCTTGTCAGCAATAGCTAATAATTAGCAATTCTAGAAAGACTTATGTATCGGTCAAATGATACAGTCTAGCTACTTTCATAGGCAGAAACTTGAGATGAAAGGGTGTTATCTAGAAAAATGGCTTTTGACTAGCAGTGTCTTGTATGCACTCTTTAGCTCTAACCTTTGTGCCGCACAAGTAGTTGGAGATACAACACTGCCACTAGGTGAACAATCGCAAGTTACAGGCAATCCCAATTTCCAAATCGATGGTGGAGCAAGGCGGGCTGGCAATCTATTCCACAGCTTCAGCGAGTTTTCTGTTCCCACAGGCGGTACTGCTTTCTTCAACAATGCGGCTGACATCCAGAACATCTTCAGTCGGGTTATCGGGGCATCGATTTCCAACATTGATGGGTTGATTCGAGCTAACGGCACTGCAAACCTTTTCTTGATCAACCCCAATGGCATCATCTTCGGCGAGAATTCCCGTCTGAATGTGGGGGGTTCGTTTGTAGCAAGTACGGCAAGTAGTATAAAGTTTGCCGATGGCACAGAGTTCAGCGCAGTGAATCCATCCATCCCACCCCTGTTGACTATCAGTGTGCCTATAGGTTTGCAGTTTAATGGCACGGAAGGCGATATCGTCGTGAGGAGTGATAAACCTGAACCCTCTGAACCCTTATCTTCCACCAACCCGTTTACGGAAGTGGAGGATGCAGGGCAAACTCTCGATACTAGTCAGACAGTTAATAGCCAATTTTCAGGGACAAGCTTTGACGCTATCTCAGGGACACTTTCTGATAACAGTGACGTGGACTTGTACCAACTTTTTCTGACTGAGGGTCAACCCTTTCAGGCAACAACGCTAGATGGGACTGATGTAGATACTCAGTTGTTCTTGTTTGATGCCACGGGTTTGGGTCTTCACAGTAACGATGACAGTGAGGGAACACTTCAATCAACAGTGCCAGAAGACCAGCCGTTTACGCCGACAGTATCCGGCACTTACTACCTAGGCATCTCTAGCTACGATAACGACCCCTTGAGTCCACTCGGTAATATTTTTCCAAACTTAGATGAGTCACCACTGAGTGGTTGGAATGGTAGGGGTGAGGACAGTGGAGCCTACACGATTAACCTCACTAACTCTAACCGCTCAACAGCGAACAACGGAACCGGGCTACAGGTGCCAGCAGGACAAAGCCTGTTGCTAGTCGGTGGCGATGTCGGGTTAGAAGGCGGGCAAATCATTAGTCCGGGCAGCCGAGTGGAGTTGGGTGCCGTGGCGGGACAGGGGATGGTGGGGCTGAATGGCACGGCGGGTGACTGGCGGTTGAGTTTTCCCGATGGTGTAGCGCGGGCAGACGTTTCCCTGAGCAATAGCGCTCAGATAAACGTTCGAGCTGGGGGAGGTGGGAGTATTACCGTTACGGCTCAGAACGTGACTCTGAGCGAGGGCAGTAGACTTCTAGCTGGGATCAACGATGGGTTAGGCTTTGCTGGTACTCAATCAGGGGACATTCAACTTGACGCAATAGATAGGATAGACATAACTGATGTCAGCTTTATCAGCAACAATGTGCGTCCTGGAGGTACGGGTAATGCAGGTAACGTGAATATTAGTGCTCGCGATACCGTCTCTTTGGAGGATATCAGCGCTGTATTCAATGTCGTGGACTCAACTGGTGTCGGTAACGCTGGCAATATCAACATCACGACAGGGTCGCTGGCTCTCACAAGGGGCAGTCAACTGGTTTCCCGCACGAATGGACAGGGAAATGCAGGCAGTGTAAATATTAATGCTCGCGATACGGTTGCCCTAGATGGAGAGAATGCTAATACATTTTCCACTTCAATATGGAGCCTTGTAGGAGATGGCGGCGTGGGTAATGGTGCTGGCATTAACATTCAAGCCCAACAGCTCATCGTGAAATCAAATGCTGGACTGTTTGGGGATGTATTGCCGGGCGGACGGGGACGGGGGGCAGACATCAATCTAGATATCAGTGGCACCATCTTGCTCGTTGGTGGAACAGATTCTGGCTCAGGAGAATCTGCCAGGATTACCTTGGGAGTGCTGCCACAGGCGATTGGGTCGGGTGGAAACCTTCGCATCAGGGCGGGGTCTTTACTCCTACAAGATGGCGGTTTCATCAAAGCCAGTACGCAAGGACAGGGAGACGCAGGCAATATCGACATCAGGGCGGATAGAGTTGATATCTCTGGCAGCGTTCCCAGCAATGGCTTACCCAGTGGTTTGTTTACCAGTAGCGATACGGCGGGCAATGCGGGCGATATTACCATTCATACTCAGACCTTTCGGATTGCAGATGGAGCCGCCCTAAGCGCCCGCAGTCGAGGCGATGGGCAGGGGGGAGATATCACCGTCAATGCCGCCCGCTCCTTTGAAGCGCTCAACGGCGGACAACTGATTACCACCACCTTCGGACAGGGAGGGGCTGGCACTATCACCGTCAATGCAGGAGAGCAGCTTACGATCATAGGGAGCGACCCCAATTACGCCGAGCGCCTTGCTAGATTTCCCAATCCCATCAGTCCATACGTTGCCAACGCCATCACCGAAACAGGTGCAGCTAGCGGCTTATTCGCCAATACCGAGCCTAACTCCACAGGGCGCGGAGGCGATATCCAAATCGCTACCGGACAATTAAATGTTCAAGCAGGGGCGCAACTGATTACTAGCACCTCTGGTAGCGGACGGGCGGGAGACATCACGGTGAACGCTCCAGATATCCAACTGTCGGGTGCGAATAGTGGGCTATTCGCTCAAACCACTACTTCTGCCGATGCAGGCGACCTCACCATTCAGCCACTCGGAAACGGGCAAAGTGTGCGGGTGAACCTTCAAGACGGGGCACAAATCTCTGCCTCCACCTCTAGCCGTGGTAATGGGGGAGAACTCACCATTACCGCTCCTGAATCCATTACTCTCACCGGGAATGGTTCCATTATTGCCGCCGAGACGGGTGGTAGCGGCACGGGTGGCAACTTAAATCTACGAACCGGAACCTTGAACATTCAAAACCAGGCAGAAGTAACGGTCAGCAGTGAGGGCACAGGCAGTGCGGGTTCCTTGTTTGTTGATGCCGATCAAATCTATCTCGACAACGGGGGCAGAATTCGGGCAGACACGTCTGGTGGTGGGGGCAATATCAATTTGCGATCGCCCCTAATTGTGTTACGAAATGGCAGTAACATCACGACTAATGCTAGAGGAAGCGACATTCCCGGCGGCAACATCAACATCGATACAGACAACTTGGTTGCCGTCCCAAACGAAGATAGCAACATCACTGCTAATTCTGAGGATTTCCGTGGCGGGAACGTAACCGTGAGAGCTTCGGGCATCTTTGGCATTGAGTTTAGAGAGCAACCAACTCGCTTAAGCGACATCACCGCCACGGGAGCCAGTTCGGAGTTTAGTGGCACAGTAAACCTGATCACGCCAGGGATTGACCCCTCAAGAGGACTAGCCGAATTGCCTACAGAAGTAGTCGATGCGTCGGACGCGATCACTCAAGGGTGTCGAGATGTTCAAGGCAGTTCCTTCGTAGTCACGGGTCGTGGGGGCTTGCCGCCTACCCCTCAACAAGCCTTGGGAGATGACCCCCGTTGGCGAGACTGGCGCACTCCTGCTAGAGTTAGCCGTCAACCGAACACTCCTGCTAATGGAACTTTACCGCCTTCCACTAACCCCCCCAGCAGTAAATCAGCGCGGGTAGAAGCGACTGGGTGGGTCTTTGGAGCCGATGGAAAGGTCATGCTCACGGCAAGTGCGCCTAATGTGACCTCCCCCAATCGTTGGGGACAGCCAGTTAATTGCGATGGGTCTTGACACTCCCAAAATTTTGGAAAACTCCTATGTCTAAGCGAGTCCGCCAGGCAAAGTTCTTCTTGAAGCGTAGCCCCTTACAGAAGCAAAGATGGCTTGTGTTCATCTTATTAGCTCTGGTGGGAGCGATCGCAGCCGTCAGCCTGCACACCACAATTGCATCAGCGTCGTCAAATCGCCAAGTTGGTAGTGTTGTCCGCGCAGGCGGACTTGGTTTATATAGCCGCGAATTCCATTCGCCAGGGCTTAATTTAACGGCTAAACAATCTGAATCCAAATCCAACTCCCCAAGCCCCCAATACCTAGCCCCTAAACTCTCTGACGCAATCCAACAGGGAAAAGAACTCTACCAAGCCGGACAATTTTCAGAAGCAGTAACGGCTTGGCAACGGGCAGCAACAACGTTTGAAGCTCAAGGGGATGTACTCAACCAAGCCCTAACCTTAAGCTTTCTGGCCTCTGCCTTCGAGCAACTCGGACAATGGACTGAAGCAACCAAAGCCATAACCCAGAGTCTCCAACTTCTGGCGAACAACAAACAACAGACAAGTGATCGCCAACTCATTCTCGCCCAAGTCCTCAACACTCAAGGGAATTTGCAATTAACTCAAGGTCAAGAGTCCGATGCTGTGGAAACCTGGCAACAAGCTGAAGCTGCCTACCAGAAAGCGGGTGATGAAGTCGGGATACTCGGTAGCCAAATTAACCAAGCTAGAGCCTTGCAAGCACTTGGGCTGTACAAACGAGCCACCATGATCTTAGAGGAGGTGGAAAAGACTCTCCAAAAGCAACCCGACTCGGCGCTTAAGGTAGCTGGATTGCGTAACCTTGGTAATACCCTACGTCTTGTCGGCGATCTAGATCGAACCCGTATTGTCTTGCAGCAAAGTTTAGCAATTGCTGAACGATTGCGGGAAGAGTCGCGCTCATCCTTAGATGAAGATGAATCAGCTTCAGACATTAGTGGCATCCTTATGAGCTTGGGCAATACCGTTCGTGCTCAGGGGGAGACTGACACAGCCCTGAAGTTTTATCGTCAAGCAGCAGAAACTGCTCCCTTGCCCACCACTAAAATTCAAGCTCAAGTCATTCAGCTAAACCTGTTAATCGAGGCAAAACGATCGGCAGAGGCTCAAACTCTATGGACTCAAATCCAACCCCAACTTGCTGAACTACCTCCCAGTCGCCTAGCTGTTTATACCCAAATTGACTTTGCCCAGAGCCTGATGAAGATAGGGAGAGAGGGAGGGGGGGGAGTAACTGAACCTATACTCGCCTCTGCTCGACTGTTAGCGAATGCCCTCCAACAAGCGAGAAGTTTAAACGATGCCAGAGCAGAATCTTACGCTCTTGGCAGTCTTGGTACTTTGTACGAACAGACTCGGCAGTGGGACAACGCTCAAGAGCTAACTCGACAAGCGCTAATCCTAGCTCAGATTATTAATGCACCAGACATTGCCTACCAGTGGCAGTGGCATTTAGGACGGCTGTTGAAAGCTCAGGGAGACATTAATAACTCGAAGCCAGACGC
This sequence comes from Trichocoleus sp. ST-U2, assembly GCF_039961875.1. NCBI lineage: Bacteria > Bacillati > Cyanobacteriota > Cyanophyceae > Leptolyngbyales > Trichocoleusaceae > Trichocoleus > Trichocoleus sp. ST-U2. Next base: position 29,903 of record NZ_JAMPJY010000031.1, read on the forward strand.
GATAGGTTCTTCCCACACACACAAAGCAGGGGTAAACGAAGCCATGCGCGCAAGCGCGATCGCAGCTTACACGGAAGCTGTCAACACCCTCAGCTACCTACGCAATGATTTAGTCAGCATCAATACCGATGTGCAGTTCTCCTTCCGGGAGAGTGTGGAACCCGTTTACAGAGAATTAGTTGAACTGCTTCTACAATCCCCCCAAGGAAGTGAACCCAGTCAGACAAACCTCAAACAAGCTCGTGAGCTCATTGAATCGCTACAGTTGGCAGAACTAGAAAACTTCTTTCGCGAAGCCTGTTTGACGGCTCAACCCGTACAGGTTGACCAAATTAATCCTCAGACGGCGGTCATCTACCCGATTATTCTGCCAAATCGATTAGCCGTTATCCTTTCCTTGCCCAACCAACCCTTGAGCTATTACGAGACTTCTTTACCTCAGAGTGAAGTAGAGCGCATCTTAAGCCAGATGCAACAATCCCTAAGACGCACGTCCTTTACCCAGGAGCGTTTGCCCATTGCTAAACAAGTGTATGACTTGCTACTGCGATCGGCGGAAGATAAGCTAGCCGCAAGTGGTGTCACCACCCTGGTATTTGTGCTAGATAGCTCCTTACGAAACCTGCCAATGGCAGCTCTCTACGACGGTCAAAAGTATCTAATAGAGAAGTACAACATTGCTCTCGCCCCAGGTCTACAATTGCTCCAGCCCCAACCCTTAGAACGCCAACAGCTTAAAGGATTAGTGGGCGGACTGAGCGAAGCGCGTCAAGGCTTTTCAGCTTTACCATCTGTAGCTATTGAAGTTAATCAGATCGAGTCTGAGATACCTTCTCAAGTACTTCTGGATCAAACTTTTACCAGCACAACCCTCCAAAGTCAACTCAATTCAGCGCCATTTCCTGTAATTCACCTGGCAACCCACGGTCGGTTTAGTTCTAGGGCTGAAGATACATTTATTCTTACTTGGGACGATCGCATTAATGTTAAACAATTGGACACCCTACTCCGATCCAGAGAACAAGGTGAATTAAACCCGATTGAATTACTGGTTCTAAGTGCGTGCCAGACGGCAACTGGCGATCGACGGGCGGCTTTGGGACTAGCTGGATTAGCTGTACGCTCAGGAGCACGCAGCACTCTCGCAACGTTATGGTCAGTGAATGACCGCTCGACTGCATTCTTCATGGTAGAGTTTTACCAAGGACTAGGTCAGCCAGGAGTGACCAAATCCCAAGCCGTTCGTACTGCTCAACTAGAACTATTGAAACAGCCCCAATACGAGCATCCTTATTACTGGGCACCTTTCATTCTCTTGGGAAATTGGCTTTGATGCTTGTCATAATGTATGACGCATCTACAGTACGTTGCAGCGAGTAGCAAAAAACAAAAGTAGCTGCTGCACCTCCTAGTTTTATCTAGAACTTGGTAATCAGGGAATAGGGGATAGCTTACTCATGGTTTGGATAAAATTCCTGTTGCCTCTTGCATCCTTTTGGGTTGCCCTGAGTTTAGAACTGGTTATTGCTCCTAGTGTTTTAGCAAGGATACAGACGCAATTAGCTTCGCTACCGGGCAAAGCGCGATCGCACCTCAAAATCTCAAACTATGACAGCTATAATCAGAGGCAAATCAATGCTCAATTACCACCACCGCCAAATAATCCTGACGAGACGACGGGGGGAGGTACGCGAGACGGAGGCAGATGCCCGCAGGATGCAATAACTTCAGAGCCACCTCTCACCGCCTTGAGTCCAGTTACTGAACCGGGGTTAACGGTAGCAGAGCATCCGACATTTCTAGCCTATGTTCCACAAACTACTGCCCAAACGGCAGAATTTAGTCTATTCGATCAAAACAATAAGGGTATTTACCAGACGACCTTTGGTCTGACCAATACTTCCGGCATTGTCAGCTTTAGCTTACCGCCTAATGCACCGCCTTTGGAGATTGGTCAGGATTATACGTGGTCGTTTGCTATGATTTGTGACCCTAAAAACCGACTACAAGACCAATTCGTTCGTGGCAGGATTCGACGAACTAAACTCAATTCAGCCCTGATAAATCAAATCGAAAAGGCAGCACCAAAGAAGCGTGTTTCTTTATATAGAACTGCTGATGTTTGGTATGAAGCAGTCTTCACGCTGTTTGAGCTACAACACTCCCAACCCGCCGATCCGAGCGTGAGTGCAGCGTGGAAAGAACTGCTCAACTCAGGTGGATTGAATTCTCTAGCTACACAGCTAGTTAAAAAATAGTATTCTATCAATTTGTCCCAGCAGTTAGATTGGATTCAATTGAAAATCCCTTTATTTTGTCCCAGCAGTTAGATTGGATTCAATTGAAAATCCCTTTATGTGGACAACGCTGAAACAGCGAATCTGGCAATGGCGTGGGGTATTGATAACGGCTCCTAGTGTAGCTGGAGTATTAGTTGCTCTGCGTTTGGCAGGAGCCCTACAACTATTGGAGTTAGTAGCACTCGATCAATTTTTTCGCCTGCGTCCTCTAGAGCCTGCCGACCCTCGAATTGTCATTGTCACGATTGACGAGTCGGACATTAAGAAACTGAGACAGTGGCCGATGTCAGATGCTGTAATGGCTCGCTTGCTCTTAACACTCAAACAACAGAATCCGAGAGCAATTGGTCTAGATCTCTATCGAAATTTACCAGTCGAGCCTGGTCATCAGGAATTGGTCAAGGTCTTTGCCTCTACACCCAACTTGATTGGTATTAAGACAGTGGTAAAAAAAGCTGACAGTGATGCTGTTGAAGCACCACCAACGTTGCTCCAGCTTGGTCAAGTTAGCGCAAGCGATCTGGTATTGGATACTGATGGCAAACTCCGTCGCAGTTTACTGTATCTGAGAACCCAGGACAATCAACCAATATTAAGTCTGGGGGCAAAACTGGCTTTTGCTTACCTTGCAACTGAAGGCATTACCCCCCAAGAAGTTGACCGTAGCAAGAGCAAATTTAGATTGGGTCGAGCCGTATTTGCTCCCTTAAAAGCAAATGACGGGGGCTATATCCGTGCTGATGTCGGAGGGTATCAGATATTGTCAAATTTTCGCAGACTACGGCATGGCTTTCGTACTATCTCGATGACGGCTGTTTTAGAGGGTCAGATACCAGCGAATTTGATACGCGATCGCATTGTTTTGATTGGTGCAACGGCAGAGAGTATCAACGATCGCTTTTACACCTCCTATAGTACGACGCTGGGTACTGCATCGGCTGGCGTTGAGATTCATGCCCATTTGACTAGCCAACTGTTGAGTGCAGCACTGGACGGGCGACCTTTACTCCAAGGTAGTTCTGAGCCGTTTGAAGGCTTATGGATTTTAGTTTGGTCGGGGATTGGGGCAATATTAGGCTGGACATCGACATCTCCTCGACGGACAGTTATTGCCGTTTTGTTTTTCGGGATTACTCTTTTGGGCAGTGCGTACCTGCTGTTTTTGGCAGGCTGGTGGCTGATTGTGATTTCCCCACTAATAGCTCTAGTTGGGGCTGCCACTATTAGTAACGGCTACTTACTCGCCCGAAACCTGAAACTCTCCCATAAGCAATTGGAAGATTATGCACGGACGCTGGAACAAAAAGTAAAGGAGCGTACCCTGGAACTAGAGCGGGAAACCATCCGTGCGAAACAAGCCGAAGATGCTGCGACTGCGGCAAACCAAGCCAAAAGCACTTTCCTGGCGAATATGAGCCACGAACTGCGTACTCCCCTCAACGTGATTCTTGGCTTTTCCCAATTGATGGGGCGATCGCCTAATCTACCCCTGGAACAGCAAGAACACCTGGGTACCATAACTCGCAGTGGAGAACATCTACTCACTCTGATTAATCAACTCTTAGATTTATCCAAAATCGAAGCAGGACGCGCTACGCTCAACGAAACACCCTTCGACCTCTATTATCTTCTAGACGATTTGCAATGTATGTTTCAGCTTAAGGCTGACAGTAAGGGGTTACAGTTGCTATTTAACCGAACTCCAGATGTTCCCCAACATGTACGCACCGATGAAGTCAAGTTGCGTCAAGTTTTGATTAATCTGCTCTCTAACGCAATTAAGTTTACGAAAGCAGGCACCGTTTCGGTAAGAGTGTCAGCGGTTGTAGGGGCGGGTTTAACCAGGTGGAGTGTGGAGCAACAGACAACTTCGTTAAACCCACCCTTACAGGAATCAGTGGTAAAAGAAAACGGACAACACACAATTACCTTTGAAGTTGAAGATACGGGTTCTGGCATTGCCAAAGAGGAGTTAGACAAGCTTTTTCAACCCTTTGTACAAACGAAAACAGGTCAACAATTGCAGGAAGGGACAGGATTAGGGTTAACTATCGCACGCTCGTTCGTGCAACTGATGGGGGGGGAAGTAACTGTTACTTCCTTGGTGGGCAAGGGTTCTGTCTTCAAGTTTGACATTAAACTCAGCTTGGTTGAAGCCACTGACATCAAAAGCCAACAACCAACCCGTCGAGTACTTGCCCTAGAACCCAATCAACTGAGCTATCGTATTCTGATTGCGGACGACGCTCTTGAAAATCGCCAACTACTAACAAAGTTGCTTTCTCCCTTTGGCTTTGAACTGTGGGAAGCTAGTAACGGTATTGAGGCGATTGAGATTTGGGAGAAATATTCTCCACACTTAATCTTTATGGATATGCGAATGCCCATGATGGATGGGTATGAAGCGACTAAACAGATCAGACTTCGGGAAACAAATAGGAAGGATGAACAAGCCAAGATCCAAACGGGTCAAGCTATAGCAATTGTTGCGGTGACTGCCCATACCTTAGAGAAAGAGCGAACCACTGCCCTTAGAGTCGGTTGCGATGACTTTATCCACAAACCCTTCCGAGAGGCTGACATCTTTGACGCTCTACACAAACATATTGGGGTGCGCTTCGTGTATGCTGAATCCACTGCCGCATCTACTGAAACTAAGGTAGAAATCTTGACTCCAGAGGCAATCGCTGCCTTACCTCCCGATTTAGTTGCTAACCTCCGTCAAGCTATCTACAATCTTGATGTCGAGTTGATACAGACCTTGATTGCTCAAATCAGTGAGTTAAATCAACCCTTAGCAACCGCGATCACTTCTTTGGCTAAAGATTTTAAGTATCGACAGTTATTGGATTTGACACAACCGATAACCTATTAAAAATCAGTGGTATCAACTTCTTTGAGTTAAACACTGAGTTAAGGCGATCAGTTCAGTAAACCTTTAAAGACTTAGTAAAAGAATATAAATCCACTTCCTTGTGTAACAACGTTTTACCGACAAAGGTGAACGCCCCTTGAGGTAATCTGAGCGAGCGAATTGTGCTGTCTACGTAGGAAGCTAGTAGGCCTAATCTTCGCGCTCGCTTAATCGCAAATTGCACTTTGCACTAGCGGAAAGCCCATCAATTACTCATGAGAATCTTTCAACTTCTCAGTAGTATCTGAGAATCAGTTGTTCAATCGAAGTTTTGCCTGCCTCTTGCATTACTTGATGAATTTTTGGAGCCTGCATCCACGTAGCTGCAATCAGTAAGGCAAGAACCGTTAAAGCTCCAAACAAGACTATTTTATTTGTTAGGTTAGGTTCCTCTTGTACTATGGGTTCGTTGGTAGCGGCTTGGATTTTTCCTTTAACAGTCGAACTCCAATTACTGCCACATTCTGACCATAAACCTAAAAGATTGAGATCGTACAAGAATTCATCTCGTGTCTTAGAGGCATTATGGTATTTATCTTCTGACATGATAAGTTCTGAAGTGCTTGCAGGCTGAGTAACTACGGTAACTTCTCCCTGTGCAGTTTTATTCACAAAGTAGGCGATGCCTCGATACATCAATCTATAAGCTACTGGTTGTACAGGAACTTCACTCTGCTTCGCATTCGGATGGATACGATAAGTAACTCTACGGTAAATCAGATTATAAGCGGGACCAGAGCCACGAACTTGCTTAAAGGGCTGTCCTCTCTTCCTGCTTTCAACCTTTGAGGGGTCGTGTTCGTAGCACACACCACGATAGTAAAGCTTCATGTTTTCACTCTTGAGAGAATGTAATGGGGGAGTTTCTTCAGGAAAAAATTTCCTTATTTGAAGGTCTACTAGACTCAATTTCTAATCTTGAAAAAGTGATTTATGTCACTTCTCAGAAGTAATACAATTGCAAATAAACTTGCATCTACAGTTAGCCACTGAGCTGTCAGCCTTCTTTTTTTAGGAGTTTTGGATGCAATATTCTGCGGACTGGAGGGAAACTCATATTTCTGAAAAGCTGCATAATTCATAATGGAATTCCTTTTATTTGATAGATTTGTTGCTCGGAAATCTAAAAGGAAGCTTGAGGATCAGGTTTTAGGTATAATTTTCTTGCCAAACACATGAAAGTTGAGTCAGGCTTTGTTAATGCTAACTTGCTTTTCTTCTACCCTATTTCTAGAACTTCTATTCAATGCAATCCACTCGACTTTTTCTAGTTAAGATGTAATTTAAGCAGAAGTTATGTACAAAGCCTAAGCAATAGCTATAGACACAGAAAAAACACCAGGCTTATCAGAAATTATTGGGAAATTATCGCTAGTTAAATGAAAAGAGTCCTGCCAAAAATTGAGTAGCGTGAGTTCGGGATAAACTGAGATCCGCCTTCTACGGTCATGGAATTCAGCTGTTTTTTAACTGTGTTTGCGTCATTTCAGTCTATTATTAATCCTTAACGTCCTTAAGCAAACTGACGTTTAATACATTCCAAATTACTGCACTTCGCAAAATCCTGCGAACGTACTTTGGCAGGTATGGTGCCGATAAAATTTCTTGCCCTGTTTTTGATTGCTTTTTTCCGAGTAAAAGTAGTTAACTTTGCTGAGTTATCAACTACTTTTATTTAATATCGAAAGCTACAATCTTAACTGTTTTAGAATTTTGCAATTTTTGTCCGTATTTAGAGCAAACACCTAGAAAAACGCTGCTCAAACAAGAATTTTACCTAACTAGTTCTTACTGCATTGAATGTGAATCAGTCTTGTCTGTAATCGTTCCCTGAATTCGCTCCAGTGCAGCAGAATTATAGCAACCGCCAGAGCGGTTAGGACGCTAGGTGTAGGACATGCTCCATTGCATCGCGTAGACAATCTTGCCTGGTCGAGTTGCTTGCGAATTCGACTTTTAAGCCAAGACCAGCATCGCTCAATCTTATTGAAGGCCGGTGAATACGCAGGCATAGAGAACAACCATATTGCAAATTAAAAAATGACAGCATCCGCCCACAACAATTTCTCTTGTTTTACTTCAATGTCAGTCGCTTGAGTGTAGTCTGCAAAAGCTTGTTTAAATTCACGAATGTAGCTGAAGCGTTCTGTGCCTTGAAGATGAAAGAAGTCCTGTTGATCTGTAATCGCTTTCCACTTCATTTGGTAGAGATCGGAAACTTGAACAGTATGTCCTTCCTTTCACTTCAACAGGTATAAGTCCTAAAATAAGCAGTTGGTTGATAGCCCATTCTTTGATATACCGGAAAGCCAGCAGGAGTTGCATGTAAAGCAGTACGTTTTTTGCCATAGCGTTGCTCTGCCTGTTCTAAAGAGTGCCGAATAACGGCTTCAGCATAACCCTGATTTCTATAATCCGGTAACGTTGCAACCAATCCTAGATAAAATTCATCGTTTATCAGAAACGTTATCGCCGTTGATACGGGTTGATTTTCCACAAAACCCAGTGTACCAAATACCGTTTCTAAAATTTCGCGAAAAGGTGCAAGAGGAAGATTAGAACTAATCACATTAATGTCAGCGACAGCTCGTCTCATCTCCAAGTTATTCACACTAACATAGTTTAATTTTGAACTATGTCTTGTTGAAGGAAGCAGTTGCTCAGTAGCCATACCAGCCATCCTGAGTAAGGGAACAAGCCCCTGTCGAGCAAAGACTTCATCGAGCTGAGGACTAAGGAACTCTGGTATCGAGTCTTCAGCGACTATCATCCACCAGGGCTGATTGCGCTTTTTAGCATAATCATAAGCCATTTTTATTTTTGTTTCTAGCTCAACCTCGTCACGGACAGATTCAGTAAAAAAGACAGCATTGATAAAGAAATTATCTGTACCGCTCCAGGTGATGACTAACTCATTTGCTTCTAAAACTTCTCCTTCAGGACATGTACTGGCGAAGTAACTCCAAGCATTAATAAATTGTTGATTTGATGCAAAAGTCTCGGACTTTAACATGACTCATAGCTCCTTATCGCTGATTACCTAAGTTGAACCAGATTTTCTTCAGTCAAAGTGTGATTGATGGAAACAGCAGCGAGTGTCCCACTTGCTACTGCTACGGCGATCTGTGAATAAGGACTAGACACATCGCCCACCGCATAGAGTCCAGGAATCGAGGTTTGCTTAGTCTCATCCACTTGTACAATGTCATTTGTGCCAAATTTACAACCTAACTTTGTAGCTAGATGGCTGTGCTGATACGATGGAGGGCGCAGCAATATACCGCGACGGGGCAGTACTTCATTGTTCGTAAAGACGATCCCTGTTAGTTTGTCGTCTTGATATTCGAGTCGAGCAATTTTTTCTTCGCGTAGCTCAACTCCCCAATTTGATAACTGCTGTCGTTGCTCATGAGTTAATTCGGCAGAACCATCTGAACAGAGCACTAAATCGCGGCTCCAGCCGGTCAGCCTGAATGTCATTTCAAGTCCTACCTCACCTCTGCCATAAATCGCTAAAGGTTGATCTCGCACTTCCCAACCATGACAGTAAGGACAGTGGAAAATGCTGCTACCCCAGAGTTTTGCGAATCCATCAATTGCCGGAAGTGAATCTTTCATACCCGTAGCTAACAGTAGTTTGCGACCGACAAATTGGTTGCCATCACTCAGGGTCACTTGAAAGTGATCGCCCAATTTTTGAGCATCGACCACTTCACCCACCTGAATTTCAACACCATCATAAGAACGCAATTGCTCTCGTCCAATTTGCAGCAGTTGTGCAGGTGAAATTCCATCTCTAGAAAAGAAACCATGGGCAGCATGGGCAACTTGATTGCGTGGCTTTCCAGCATCACAGACCAAGACTCGTTTGCAGGCTCGTCCGAGCATCAAGGCAGCAGTCAAACCGGCTGGACCGCCACCGACGATGATGACATCAAAAACATCAGTCCGTAAGTTAACGTTCATAGCTTGTTCTACGTTGTTGGTATTGAGTTGGCAGTAAGAGAAAATTGGAACCTAACATCGAGTGGGTTAGGCGATCGCAACTGCCTGGAGCCAATGCTACAGGGGGCAATCAGCGTGGAACCGATCGTCATGCCAAAGAAAAACCTTCCACAAGCATCTACAGGGTTCTCTCTTGAGAGAAGATGAAGAAGGCGATTGGTCAAAAACTATCCACTTTCTTCAAGCAGCTTTGCCCAGCAAAGGCACTCAGGTACTAATCCCACTTCTAAAATCAGAACTGCTAGGTGGTAAACCCACGATGTCTGCATAGGCGGCAGCAATCGCGCAAACACTGAGCGGAATCGTCACTAGCAGACCCACACCCAGCAGCAAAACACCCGCTAGATTTAGTAGTACCAATACAAAAGCAAAGCCAAAGAAAGAGAACCAATTTTTGGAAATCAGCTTGCGGCTAAACTCCATCCCATCCCAGAAGTTCATCTTCTTTTCAAGTACTAAGGGCAGTGCAAAGATGTAGGCGACTGCCAGATAAAGACCCGGAATGAGAAGCAGTAACAATCCAATACCAATGACCACGCTAGAAACGATACTGACCAGGAAAAGCGGCAGGTAGTTATTAAAACCCCTGAAGAAATCACCAAACGTTGTGGCTCGATTTTTCAAAAGTTTAAATGCCACGATTAAAAATCCTGCATTTAAAGGAGCAGAAATTAAGAGGCTGATGAATGCCTCCAGAGGGACAGATTGGCTAACTATGGCGATCGCAAGGTTAATCAAGAAAAACACAAGTGTAAAGCCAACAAACCCAGCAGGATTTTTCTTGAACGTTTTCCAGCCGCTGCCAATGTACTCGCTAATCTTAACTGTGTAGCTTTTCTGAAGTATGCCTTCAAGCCCCGTTGACCCGTAACCTTTCATAATCGTTCTCTCCAAAATGTTGTCGGCATTGAGTTGGCAGTAAGAGAAAATTGGAACCTACCATCGAGTGGGTTAGGCGATCGCAACCGCAGGGAGCCAACGCTACAGGGGTCAATCAGCGTGGAACCAATCGTCATGCCTTCAGTTGCGACACCATAACAACACGGTTTTTAGCCTGAAATACCCCCCAGCATGGCAATCAATCCGCAGGCAGCAACTACTGTGAGCGCACCCCACTTAAACGGCGGGTTTCTATCTAGCCAATCCGTGAAGCTGGGTACACTCAACTTACCAAAGTCGCCCTCTACGGTGTCGTAACCAGAAATTGGGGCATATAGGTTGTCGGGTGCATCTGCCGATTTTGGCTCACCTGTCAGTTGAGCGGTAAAGCCAACCTGGAGAAATAAGCGATCGATAATCGACGGGGCAATGCGTTGCAGCATCTCTAATACTCGCCCCATATCACCCACAACAAAGTCACGGGTAGGATGCTCAGCCACATATAAAATGGCATCAGCAACGGTGCTGGGTTTGTTGTAAGGCGGTAATCCAGCAGGCGCTACTCCCAGCTTCGTCCGAATTTTGTTGAAAATGGGTGTATTCGTGATGGCGGGCATCACATTAGTGACGCTGATCGGCTGTTTCTGGTACTGCAATTCAATTCTCATGGAATCTAAAAAGCCTGCTACGCCGTGCTTGGAAGCTGCATAGGGACTTTGTAATGGAAACGGAACTCTTGCTGCTAATGAGGAAACATGAATGAGTGCGCCACCTCCCTCTTTTTTGAGGTGCGGTAGAGCCACCATTGCGCCATAGGCCTGTCCATTCAGGTTGACATCAATGACTCTTCTAAATTCCTCCGGTGTGATTTGGTCAAACGGTGCAACGATGCTGGTTCCAGATAGATGTACCCAGGTATCGAGTCGTCCGTAAGTGGCAATGGTCTGATCGGCGATCGCTTTCACCTGTTCAAATTCGCTGACATCGGCAATGACAGCGATCGCTTCTCCACCCAACTGTTTAATCTCCTCCACCAACGTTGCCAACCCAGACTCGCTACGAGCAGCAACAACAACCTTTGCGCCTCTTTTGGCAAACCGCAGGGCTGTCTCTCTGCCAATTCCACTAGAAGCGCCAACGATGGCGACTACTTGCTGACTGATAGGCTTTAATTTCATGGGTTCTACTCCTAAAATTGAATTTCTTTGAATACAGTCCACAATGCTTGCGGCGAATAATTGCCAATGCTTAAACCGGGGTTCATCCCTCTGAGAAAGATGTCTCACAGCAACGTCTAGTGTCAGTCCTTGAGGAACGATAGAAGGTCGTTGGTGAGTTGTTCCTTGTGCGTATCTGTAAAACCGTGGGGTGCGCCTAGATACACTTTTAGGATGGAATGCTTCACTCCGACTGTCGCTAGCGAGAGGATTAGTTGTTGGCAGTTTCAGGGTTTTCGTCAACGGATTTGGCGGAAACTGCTCCACGCCTCCTCGACGAGATAGTAGTCCTGATTTTGATTGTCTTGATCAGCTTGCTGTGAATCCGCCATCTACGACTAGAGGTTGGCCAGTAATGTAGCTGGCAGCATCAGAGCAGAGAAAAACCACGGCTTGAGCGATTTCTTCTGCCTGACCCATGCGTCCCATTGGCACCATAGACGCTAAAGCATCTGCCGTGCTGCCCAACTTGTCAGTGAAGCGATCCGTCATCTCAGTCGCAATCAAGCCAGGATTAATCGCATTGATCCGAATACCCTGTTTGGCATAGTCGAGCGCTGCCCCTCGTGTCAGCCCCATGACCGTATGTTTACTCGCGCTGTAAATAGATACCCCTGGAAACGAAACTAAACCTCCGACTGAGGAGTTGTTGACAATCACTCCAGATCCTTGAGACAGCATTTGCCCAATCTCATGTTTCATACACAAAAAGAGTCCCCGCACGTTGATTGCCATGAGTTTGTCAAAGTCTTCGATCAATTGTTCATGCAGGGGTTTTGGAGGTAGATCAATCCCTGCATTATTGAAGGCACAATCGAGGCGTCCGTAAGTCTCAATTGTCTTCTGAACTAACGCTTTGACATCTTCCTCACTCGATACATCTGAACGTACAAATAAACATTCAGCGCCAGCATGACGAATCATTGCAGCGGTTGCCTCTCCTTCTGGGTCGCGTCTGCCTGAAAAAACAACCTTTGCACCTGCGGTTCCCAGTGCGAGAGCAGTTGCTTTACCGATTCCTGACGTGGCTCCAGTGACTAAAGCGACTTTGTTCTCAAGTGTGATCATTCTTACCTCTGCTTTAAAGTTGATACGAGTGAAAGGTTAAACGTTCCAGTTTCTCGTGGCGATCGCTTCTCCACCCAACTGTTTAATCTCCTCCACCAACGTTGCCAACCCAGACTCGCTACTCTGAGAAAGATGTCTCACCTCAACGTCCGGTGTCAGTCCTTTAGGAACGATAAAAGGTCGTTGTTGAGTTGTTCCTTGTGCGTGTCGGTTAAACCGTGGGGTGCGCCGGGATAGATCTTCAGGGTGGAATGCTTCACCAGTTTGGCGGCTGCGATCGCAGCCGCCCCAATCGGCACAATCTGGTCATCATCACCATGAATAATCAGCGTTGGCACATTAAACTTTTTGAGGTCTTCTGTGAAGTCGGTTTCAGAAAATGCTTTGATACAGTCGAAGGCGTTCTTGTGTCCCGCCTGCATTCCCTGAAACCAGAACCAGTCAATCATGCCGGGGGAGACGTTAGCACCCGGACGGTTGAAGCCGAAGAAGGGACCGCTAGCGAGATCTTTGTAGAGCTGCGATCGGTCAGCCAGGGAGCCAGCGCGAAGCCCATCGAATACCTCGATCGGTAGCCCGTCAGGATTATTCTCTGTCTTCAGCATCAGTGGCGGCACAGCCGAGATCAGTGCGGCTTTTGCAACTCGCGCTGTGCCGTGGCGACCGATGTAGCGGGCAACTTCACCGCCACCTGTAGAGAAACCAATTAAGGTAGCTCCGCTCAGGTCTAGCGTTTCAATCAGCGTCGCCAGGTCGTCAGCATAGGTATCCATCTCGTTTCCGTTCCACGGTTGGCTCGATCGCCCATGCCCCCGACGGTCATGAGCGATCGCCCGAAACCCGTGGTCTGCTAGAAACAGCATTTGAGCTTCCCAACTATCAGAATTCAAAGGCCAACCGTGGCTGAAGACAACGGGTTGTCCTGTACCCCAATCTTTGTAGTAAATCTGTGTGCCATCTTGCGTTGTGATTGTGCTCATGGAATTCCTCCTGAATCGCTATGGGTTAGGTTCAAGGCGAACAAAGGCGCTGACTCGACATTTACCTCGTTGTTCTCATTCTTCAAGAGACATTCCATTTACACCACGCAAGTTCTTTGAGTTAAGCTGCAACTTATGGTGAAGCTTAGTATTTTTCAGGAAGAAGACCCTGATTCAGTGGCTGTCTCTTATATTTAGTGGTTTCAAAGAATCATCGACCCGACATCGGATGCGCTTCTGGTTGGTTGTGCCAGCCGTGGTCGCGCAAATAAGATTCAAAGTCCGTCGGTGCAGGAAAATCACGTTTCAACTGTTCTAAATCCGCTGCGTAGCCGACGTTCTCAAACCAGCGATACATCATAGTCAATTCCTCTCCAATTTGCTGCTCAAACGCTTCAAACGGAATTTGTTGGTATTGGACAGTTTTTCCTAAAACACGGCTGAACGCAGCAGCGATTTCCGGCATGGTCATGTCCACACTGGCAAGTTCAATTTCGCGGTTCATGAAGTCTGCGGGGCGATCAAATACATCAGCGACCATCTCCCCATAATCTTCTTCAGAAAGCTGCTGCAACTTCGTCTCAGGACTCAATGGCTGAAAGAGCGTTCCGGTCTCAACCATCGGGCGCATCATGTTGTAGTTGTAGAAAAAGAAAACGGGTCGCAGGATTGTGTAGGGCAACTCGCTGGCTCGGATATATTCTTCGACTTGAAACTTGCTGTCGAAATGCGGAACACCTGTGTTGCGTTCGGCGCTACCCACCGAACTGTAGACGAAGTGCTGGATGCCCGCCACTTTCGCCGCGTCTGCAACCGCTTTGCCCTGACGGATTTCGGTGTCTAATCCATCTTGAAAGATCTGTAGCGAAAAAACACCGTAGGCATCTTGCAAAGCGCGATCGAGGGAAGCGCGATCGTTGAGATCTCCGACTACGAGTTCTGCGCCTGCTTGTTGGAGGGCAAGAGATGCAGGCTTGTTTGGGTCACGCACCAAGGCGCGAACCTTGAAATTGCCGCGTTGCAAAAGATGACGGGCGATCGCGCTTCCCTGATTGCCTGTAGCGCCGGTGACTAAGATAAGTCGTTCTGCGTTGATTGACTGTGGCATAGGATTCCTCCTGAATCGGTATGGATTGGGTTCAATGCGAACGAAGGCGCTGACTCGACATTTACTTCGTTGTTCTCATTCTTCAACAGACATTCCATTTAGCCCACGCAAGTTCCTTGAGTTAAGCTGCAACTTATCGTCAAGCGTGGGATTTTTCAGGAAAAAAGACCCTGATTCAGTGGCTGTCTCTTATATTTAGTGGTTTCAAAGAATCATCGACCCGACATCGGACGCGCTTCTGGTTGGTTTTGCCAGTCGTGATCGCGTCGATACTGGAGCCAACCAGGTGTTAGTAGACACAGGTTCAGGGGAATTGTTTGGGGAACTAGGCGGCAAGCTACCAAGGTCGTTGCAGGCAGCAGGCTATACAGCCGATGAGATCGATATTGTTCTCATTACTCATATCCATACCGATCACAGTGGTGGTTTGGTTGTAGGTGGTCAACCCATGTTTCCTGCTGCTACGGTCTATGTCGGCAAACCCGATATTGATTTTTGGCTTAACCCTGACAATGCAAAGCGATCGCCAGACTATCAAAGATATTTCAACGAGGCAGTTAAGACAGTCAAACCCTATCTGGATATGGGTAACCCCCTTCTGTCACTCTCGGAAAACAATAAATAGCAGTGCTGTTGAAGCATTGTTTCCATCCGTACACCCAAGCAGCACCCAACGAAGTTTGGGGCTTTTAGCTATTCTCTAGCAGGAGTGACAGAAGGGGGGTAATTGAGGGGATCATACGTGAACTGGGTCATCAGGCTAAATATGGAAATGCGATCGCCTACTATCAAGCGATCGCATCATATTAAGGTATCTATGCAAAGGATACTTAGATCAGAGCTGACAATAATCTCTAACTAAGGCACTTTGAGGTCCATGATGATGCCCCAGGTTATGGGACCAACGACTCCTTGAGTATTGGAAAGGCGTTCTCCGTCACCATTCTTCTGTAACTGAATCACGGCAGCTTTGGTTTTGGAGCCAAAAATACCATCAGCCAACCCCAAACTGAATCTTTTTGTTAACAGCGCTTGCTGCATCCGTTGCACAGCATTGCTGCTATCCCCTTCTCGCAAGAAAACTCCAGGCTGATTTTCTGGCCAAGTATATCCCATTGCAGTCCAGGTTGCTGCTCCGACAATGCCATCAGCTACTAGATTTTTGGATTGCTGAAAGCGAATCACTGCTGCTCTAGTCACGGGGCCGAACTGAGCATCAGGCGCGTTGGCAGTGAACTTGCGTATTTGCAGAATGTATTGTAAATCGGTAACTTCTGCCCCAATTGACCCTTGTTGCAAAATAATGACAGGTTTCTGTTGAGTGGTAGTAGACATGGAAATTCTCCTTAAAGTTGTAGTTGTGAGTGGTTGACGAATCAATTGAATGAGCTGAGTTCTCTTACATTGGTTCGCATTGCAGTGCTTTTACATTGCGGAGGTAGTCGAGCTTAGGTGCATAGTTTCCTGGGCAGTAAACATAGACAATGTTTTCGGAGTCGCTGATAACTAAGCGGTAAGCAGGTGGAACATCTCCTTGGCCTTCGCCAATTTGCTCAATCTGAGGAGCAATCTGAGAGGCAGATTGGGCTGAGACTGGAAGCTGGAAGAGAAGGGTGAAACTGAGAACGCTGAGAAAAGCGATAGAGAGCAGAACGGCTTGGACGATGCAATGAGAGTTAAATCTCATGATTAGTTTCCTTGCTGTAAATGTGGTTGGTTAGTCGATATATTCGATGATCAGTAAGGAGGTGCGATCGCTAGCAGAGATTCTAGAGATGAATATCCACCAGGGCTGAAGAAGATAGAGTAGTAGAGTCCCCATAATCTTCTTCAGAAAATAAGTCGTTCTGCGTTGATTGACTGTGTCATGGGATTCTTCCTGAATCGCTATGGGTTGGGTTCAATGCGAACGAAGGCGCTGACTCGACATTTACTTCGTTGTTCTGATTCTTCAACAGACATTCCATTTAGCCCACGCAAGTTCCTTGAGTTAAGCTGCAACTTATCGTCAAGCGTGGGATTTTTCAGGAAAAAAGACCCTGATTCAGTGGCTGTCTCTTATATTTAGTGGTTTCAAAGAATCATCGACCCGACATCAGACGTGCTTCTGGCTGGTTCTGCCAGTCGTGGTCGCGCAAATAAGATTCAAAGTTGGTTTGTGCAGGAAAGTCACGTTTCAACTGTACTAAATCCGCTGCGTAGCCGACGTTCTCAAACCAGCGATACATGATAGTCAATTCCTCTCCAATTTGCTGCTCAAACGCTTCAAACGGAATTTGTTGGTATTGGACGGTTTTTCCTAAAACACGGCTGAACGTGATAGTTAATTCCTCTCCAATTTGCTGCTCAAACGCTTCAAACGGAATTTGTTGGTATTGGACGGTTTTTCCTAAAACACGGCTGAACGCAGCAGCGATTTCCAGCATGGTCGTGTCCCCCCTGGCAACTTCAATTGAATATTCAAGGCGCAACGGGGTTGACAACTGCTCTAAAAACAACATTGGGAGCATTAGGAGCACTAGCATAATCATCGCTAGGCTGTAATGCTCCAGTCTCTCCAGTGGAAAATCGCTTTAACTTGTCGCTTAATTAGCGGATCTTGAGTAGTGCAAATGGGTGAAGTTTTACAAACTAAGTTTATGTTGCATCAATTTTCAATCACTACTGGGATATCTCGAATATGTTTTTTAGATTTGCCATAGCTCTTATCACCGCAGGGTTAATTATTGCAACCTCAATTATGTTTCCGGGAATTACCGCAGAGAAAACGGTAAAACCTCAAGTGCCGGGTGTCTATCAATTCAAGTTAGGCGATTTCACAATTACCGCCCTCAGCGACGGCACAGTGCCACTGGATCTGCATCCCATCCTGACCAATACGAACCAGGCAGAAATCGATCGCCTACTGCATCAAAGTTTCCTTAAAAACCCTGTTGAAGCTTCGATCAATGTCTTTCTCATCGATACTGGAGACAAGCAGGTATTAGTAGACACAGGTTCAGGAGAATTGTTTGGGGAACTAGGCGGCAAGCTACCAAGGTCATTGCAGGCAGCAGGCTATACAGCCGATGAGATCGATATTGTTCTCATTACTCATATCCATACCGATCACAGCGGTGGTTTGGTTGTAGGTGGTCAACCCATGTTTCCTGCTGCTACGATCTATGTCGCCAAACCCGATATTGATTTTTGGCTTAACCCTGCTAATGCAAAGCGATCGCCAGACTATCAAAGATATTTCAACGAAGCAGTTAAGATAGTCAAACCCTATCTGGATATGGGCAAGCTGAAGCCGTTTTCGGGTGAGACGGTGATTCTACCTGGAATTACCGCACGCCCCACACCAGGACATACACCCGGACACAGTTTCTTCTTGGTGGAAAGCCAAGGCGAGAGCATCGAGTTTTGGGGCGATATTGTGCACGTCGCCTCGGTTCAATTTCCGAAGCCCGAAATCACGATCGACTTTGACGTTGATCCTAATGCCGCAGCAGCGCAACGGGCAAAACAATTTGCCGATGCAGAAAGATCCCGTCGTCTCGTCGCAGCTGCCCATGTCTCTTTCCCAGGAATCGGTCATATTCGTGCAGACAATCAGGGCTATGCTTGGGTGCCTGTGGACTATCGCTGGCGTGAATGATGAGGTTGCGCCGCAAAAAGAATAAGACATCGAAGCGTCCAGATATTCCGCTATTTATCGTTAGATCCCCCGACCCCCCTTGAAAAAGAGGGGGGCTTAAGAGTTCTCAGGTCGGGTAAGAGGGAACATGTCAATGAGCACGCCATGTTAGCTGTTGGCAATCGTAACGGCTCGATTCACATACATGTCCTTGGTCAACTGCTCTATGACGAACGTGGCCAGATCGGCGCGGGTTACCTGTCGGCCCTTCTCTACACCTGCAAGCACGCGCACGGAGCCGACAGCGGGCTGGTCATTCAACACGGCGGGGCGAACTAGCACATAGGGGATTCCTGCCTGTGCGATTTCCCGTTCCATGGCAGCCTTATCCGCTGTAGATCCACGCAGGAAGGTGGGCAGCAGCAGCAGCCGGAACAGTAGTGTTGCCTGCGCCGTGCTGTCCCCCACACCCAAAGCCGAGATCGCGATGATCCGGCGTGTGCCGTGCTTCTTTGCGGCTGCGACGACAGCGCGAGCAACCCGTTGTTCGATCTCCGTCTTCCGCCACGGCGTCTTGCCGCCGACTGTATCGATCACAGCGTCTTGGTCAGCTGTCGCGTGGGACATTGTCGCTTGGTCGGTTGCATCCCCAGTGAGAACGCGAACGTTAGGCGGGGCGTTGTATTGAGCACTATCGCGGATGAAGGCTGTCACAGTGTGGCCGGCGGCAACGGCCTGCTCCACCACTTGTCTTCCGGTCTTGCCCGCCGCTCCAATCACTAAGACATTCATTGTGTTACCTCTTTGGGGTGTATCGCAAATATTAGGTCAATGGTTAAGGTGAGAAGCCTAAAACTGCCCTCATTGCTTGCTATACCTACTCCTTCTCTAGAAATGACAGCACTTTTTGCCTAATGTCATCTTTGCTGAATGTTTGGTGGTATTGCCACTACTCCTTGAGTTATCGGAACCTGGAGAGAACGATGACAGAGTGGACAGGACAAGTAAACGGATCTTTTGTCTTTCAAAAGTTTTTGCGGCACAGCCAGCTTCTTTACTCTGCGGTTGCGGCGTGCTCTATGATTCTAACGACAGCATCTGGATATAGCTTTTGCCATAAGTCCCAATCCGATGGAATTTGACGTAACTTTTCACTACGGCTCGTCATTGCTGGAAAGCTACTCTCTCTCTAAGTTCTCACACTGATTAACTAATTATCAGGGACAACAGATGGACTCAGCGCAGTCTGTTGGCGATTAGAGACCCCCTGCTTCCCTGCCCAAATTTTAAGTATTTGTACTTAAAACATCCCACCGCTAGCTGCTTTAGCAATCGCGTTTGAGCCACTCCCGGAATAAATATTTTTCTGGCGGGAAGGGAGTAAGTCACACTGACAAGGGCAAGCGTTTCGAGCTAGATTGCCCCTGGTGACAGCTTCGCTCTTTCTTCCCCACGAGAGCGTATTTCAGTCCCCAGCCATTTGCAGGTAGCGATAATGAATCCAACCAGGACGAGCAGCAAGCTTTACCCATTTGCCAGAAGAGGAGGTTACTCTGACGTTGACATCATGTTGGTAAGGGATGACACCAATTCTTCGATAATTAGAACCAGGGCCAGAGCGGATGACGACTCCATTTGGGGCAGTTACCAACACTGTGCAAACAGGTTTAATACCTGGTCTTAGCCGACATAGTTGTTCGGCTGGGCTTTGAACTTGAGTAGCAACGGCTGGCACCGTGGAGTTAGCTGCAATTAGTGTTAAAAATGCTAAGGCAGTCAGTTTTAAGTTGAATTTAAGCATGATTTTACCTCGTTTGGATGAGCAGCTTGTTAATCTGAGATAGACTCTTTTGCAAGGGTGCCGGAGACTGAGCAATCTCCACGGGAACTGGCATCAAGATGGAGAATATGAGTCATTTGATTAGCCTCAACTTATGAAACAGTTCGGTAGAGAAAAAAACTTGCAATCCTTGACGAAGGAGGAATCGCAGAATAAACTCAAGAATCAGAAAGGATTGAGTTGTACAAATTAAATGTGCTTCCTTCTTGTATCTTCCGACTTGATAAGTTTTGGAGTGCTTGCAGGTTGAGTAACTACGCTAACTTCTCCCTGTGCAGTTTTATTCACAAAGTAGGTGATTCCTCGATAGATCAATCTATAAGCTAGTGGTTGTACAGGAACTTCACTCTGCTTTGTATTCGGATCGAATCGATAGGTAACCCCCCGGTAAATCAAATTATAAGCGGGACCAGAGCCACGAACTTGCTTAAAAGGCTGTCTTCGGTTTTGGCTTTCAAGCTTCGAGGGGTCGTATTCGTAGCTAACACCGCGATAGTGAAGTTTCATGGTTTCACCTTTTGAATAAATGTAATAGGTTGGGTTCAAGGGGAACGAAGGTGCTGACTCGACATTGTTGTTCTCATTCTTCAACAGACATTCCATTTAAACCACGCAAGTTCATCGAGTTAAGCTGCAACTTATGGTGAAGCGTGGTATTCTTCAGGAAAAAAGGCACTGATTCAGTGGTTTGCAATTCGTACAAAAGTATGCAACCCGTTATAAAAAAGATTCACTTTGCCCTTTTCCTCAACCCCCACCCCACCGGAAAACTTCGAGTTACCCTTTCACGGGTGGATAATAATTTATCGAAGCCGCTCCAATCGAGCCTGGTGTGAAGAGAGAGGAATTAGACTCAGTGGACTTCCCAAGGGAAGTCCGCCAGTAACTGTCAGTTAGGAAAAGAAATACAAGGGGTAGAAGATGAGAGAGTTCCCATCGCAGAGCAATCGCAGAAGTTTTCGGTCTACTGACATTACCCTATTTTTCAAACGGTCGATGGCTCAAGAACACACGCTTCGATCAGTCTGAGCACCTCCATCTCCGTGTTGTGGTTCGCGAACTCCAGCGCCAGCTCTTTTGCCCGCTCACTATACACAGGGTTGTCGAGAACTTCTCTGGCCGCTGCACGTAAGTCCTCTGCCGTTGCCTGATTGGTTCTCAGGTCGATTCCGACACCAGCCCACTGCACATGCGCCGATACCTCCCCCTTGTCCTCTGTCATCCCTGCCGAGACTATCGGAATCCCATGCGCCAGCGCCAGATTTACCGTGCCATATCCTCCGTTCGTGACCAGCAGATCCACACTCTGCATAATCAATTCGTAAGGCAGAAACGACGCAAGATAGGCATTTGCCGGAATCTCGGTAAGAATCGACTCGATCGGTTGTCCTCCCGTACTTACCAGAACGATCACGTCCTCTTCCTTGGCCAGTCCAGTCAACGTCGGACCAATGAGTTGCCCGAAATTTCGGTTCGCGATCGTTCCCTGAGTCACAAGAACTAGGCGCTTTGTCCGATCAAGTTCATGCCACCACGTTGGCAGCGCCGGCTGCCCTGGTGGCATCGGTAGAAGACCGATATAATGCACAGGCGACGAGGAGGACGAATCATCCGAATACTGGAAACTCTCGATTCCGTGTTGCAGATAAAGATCGGGCAGCACAGACATGCTCTCCTGGGGGGAAAACGGTAGCGGACCGCAGCCAAGTTCGGCTAGGGCCTTATCTACCCCAGCCTTAGCTGGCTGATGAAACACACGCTCTCGTCTCTCACGTTCTGCAAGCTGCTCTTTCTGGGACATGCCCGGTTGTGGCAGACTCGCACTGAACAGATTCAGTAGCGAAACGCCCAGATGCACAATCGCGGGACGTTCCTCGCGTGCTCCCAGAAGCATCGGCAGCGTACCGAAGAACAACGAATCTGCCACAATGACATCCGCCGGAAAGTCTTGCAGAGCCTGCTTGAGTCCTGCTGCCTGCCCGCCGATCTTTTTCGCGAAGAAATATTCGAGGTCGAAGGCTGCCATCTCCAGTCCTGGGTTTGGATTCTTCGCCTGCTTCAGCTCCAAGAAGAAAGCCATCGCATCAGTGGAACTGTTGGTTTCCGGAGGCTCCGGAGTAAACGGCACCCCTGCCGCCTCCACCATCGGCCTCAACTTAGGTGCCGTCTGTACAACTACGTCGTGATTGTGTTTTATAAGAATGTTGGCGACGGCTAGCAGTGGATTCAAATGGCCTAGGCCGGCTGTTGATGCAATTAATACTTTCATTGGAAATCCTTTACTATGGTTCGGTCACATCTTCAAGCGGTTGCTTTACTCAGGGATTCTTGCAAGACGGTCTTCCGGATTTGGGCTTCCAAATACCGCCCTATTTGTTTTCTTGATGGTCTGATTGACCACCAAAGTAGTTAACCTAGCTTTCAATCATGTCTTCATTCTTCAACAGACATTCCATTTAGCCCATGCAAGTTCCTTGAGTTAAGCTGCAACTTATCGTGAAGCGTGGTATTTTTCAGGAAAAAGGGCCTTGATTCAGTGATTTGCAATTCGCACAAAAGGATGCAGTTCGTTATAAAAAAGATTCGCTTTGGCCTTTTCCTCAACCCCCACCGGAAAACTTCGAGTTACTCTTTCCGGGGTAGATAAAATTTATCAAGTTGTCAAGGTTCTGTTGTAGCCTCAAATTGTGAAATAGTTTGGGAGAGACAAAAACTTGGAATCATTGACGAATGAGGAATTGCAGAATAAACTCAAGAATCAGAAAGGATTGAGTTGTACAAATTAAATGTGCTTCCTTTTTATATCTTCTGACCTATAAGTTTTGAAGTGCTTGCAGGTTGAGTAACTACGCTAACTTCTCCCTGTGCAGTTTTATTCACAAAATATACGATTATTCGATAGATCAATCTATAAGCTACTGGTTGTACAGGAACTTGACTCTGCTTTGTATTCGGAGCAATACGATAGGTAACTCTACGGTAAATCAAATTATAAGCGTGACCAGAACCACGAACTTGTTAAAGGGCCGTCTTCTGTTCTAGCATTCAAGCTCCGAGGGGTCGTATTCGTAGTTATATAACTCTTAATTGGGATCGTGAACCAAAATTTTGTCCCTGTACCAAGAAAGCTAATAACTCCAATTTCACCACCATGAGCATGGATGATTTGACGGCACAAGTACAATCCCAATCCTAAACCTAAAGAATTTCGTATATGGGAAGAACGAAAGTACAGCTCAAATAGGCGCTTACATTGTTCTTCCGACATCCCTACGCCGTTATCCTCAATGCTACAGCGTATCATTTTTGATCCGGCTGTAGCACTCAGCGTTATCATCAACCCAGACGGATTATGTTTAATTGCATTTGTAATTAGATTACTAAAAACGCGCCATAGTTGAGTTGAATCAGCAGCCACCAACGGTAAATCTTCAGGCACTAAATTCTTCAGCATGGCTTGATTTTGTTCCAAGATTGGTTCTAAGTCAGCCACTGATGAACTGACCAACCCACTGAGTTGAATGAGTTCAGTGTGGAGGACAATGCCTTGCACATCATTTGCATGAGCTTCGAGTAAGGAGTTAATCAGTTGAAGTTGGTGATCGCTCCCTTGCACCATCCGTTCTAAAATCGAGCGGGGTATAGCAATCGTTGCATCTGGCTTTTGCAGTAAATTATTCAGCACCATTAATGTGCCTATCACGGGGTTACGCAAATCGTGAGAAACGCCATGTAAAAACACCTGTGATTGCCGTTTCGATTCAAACTCACTGCGGTGTAAGCGTTCGTACAAACACACACCAAGGTCACAGATCAAGCAAATCCAGAAATAAAAGACAAAAATTATGATGTTATGGAGAACAGGATTTTCAACCTCTGGATTACTCAAACCCAGTAATGGCTTGACACAAAAATAGTAGCCTATCGTTGTCACTTGCGAGACTAAATGAAGCTGCCAATTTACAGGAATTAACGTTGCTTGTGCCGGAAATACAATCGTCCAAGCGATAAGTACAGGATCGACCTTTCCTTGCAGTGTGGCTTGAATTTGTGGAAGCAGGGTGATTGACCAAGAACAGCATAAGAAAAGCCGTTTCGGGTAACGAGATGCCCAAGGGGATTTCAGCAAAATTAAGCATAACAGCAGACTCAGCTCGATAGTAATGTAAATCATGAGATCGATTAAATTCTCTTCCTGGCTTACTGCTTCGTTCGGATTATCTGAAGCATTAAGAACGGATGTAATACACAAACCTAAGATGAGAAAGGTTAGGCAGGCAATAATAGCAATCCATACAAACCAATGGAGTCGATTCAACATGAAGCGACACCGCCATGCCTGATATTCGGCTGAGTTACCAGCTTGCTGCACTCTCGCCAAAACCGAGCTTACCGTTTTAGCAAATCGATTTAACGGCATTTTGTAACGCATTATTGGAATAGTTCTCATTATTTATAGCTAAAGGCTCCAAGGCAGAAGATTGACTGACCAAGGTTTCAGTATTTGGCAAGAATCCTAATCGCCTTGGCAACTGCTATAACACCGCGATAGTAAAGTTTCATGGTTTCACCTTTTGAATGAATGTAATGCGTTGGGTTCAAGGCGAATGAAGGCGCTGACTCGACATTTACCTCGTTGTTCTCATTGTTCAACAGACATTCCATTTAGCCTATGCAAGTCCCTTGAGTTAAAGCTGCAACTTATCGTGAAGCGTGGTATTTTTTCAGACTTTTAGCATCGTATTGACATATATCCGTAACGGATATAGTATGAGGCATGGATAAAAAGAATACAACCAATAAACCCCTTACCCCAGCTGTGTTTCATATCCTTCTCGCACTCTCCACACAGGAGAGACATGGCTATGAAATCATGAAGCAGGTCGAGTTGGATTCACAGGGAAAAGTAAAGATGGGGCCTGGAACGCTCTACGGCTCGCTTGGTCGCATGATCGAGGCGGGATTGATACGTGAGAGTGACAAAAAGATAGACCCAAAAATGGACGACGAGCGGCGGATCTACTACAGAATCACCGGGCTCGGTAAAAAAGCACTCGCTGCGGAATTGGAGCGATACCGCGAAGTTCTGATGGTTGCTCAACAAAGACGGATCTTTCCGAATACTTTTGCCTAGGAAATATGAACGAACGCTTAATACG
This sequence comes from Trichocoleus sp. ST-U2, assembly GCF_039961875.1. NCBI lineage: Bacteria > Bacillati > Cyanobacteriota > Cyanophyceae > Leptolyngbyales > Trichocoleusaceae > Trichocoleus > Trichocoleus sp. ST-U2. Next base: position 54,992 of record NZ_JAMPJY010000031.1, read on the forward strand.
ACGATACCGCAACTGGTATGCAAAACTGCTTCGCCTCTACTCGAAGCCTTACTATGAGCGCTTCGGTGAGGAAATGAAGCAAACTTTCACCGATCTTCTCCGAGAGCGTGCAGAGGAAGGACAAGGATTATTTGGTTATGCTCTTTGGCTGTTCGTCGAAACATCCGCGGGAATTATGAGAGAGAACATAACATATATCATTATGCAAAACAAAAACATTATTTGCCTTGCATTCGGGACAGCATTCATATTGCTGATGCCCTTGATAGCGATGCTGTTTACCAATCAAGTCGTCTGGGATTTGACCGACTTCATTGTCGCTGGTACCCTCATCTTTGGCACGGGTCTCGCCTATGAACTGGTAGCCAGGAAAGGGGGCACTATGGCGTACCGAGTAGCTGTCGGCATTGCACTCGCAGCAGCGTTCCTCCTCGTCTGGATGAACCTTGCCGTTGGTATCATCGGGTCTGAGGACAACCCTGTTAACCTGATGTATTTCGGAGTGCTCGCCATTGGAATCCTCGGTGCCACCATCGCGCGTTTACGGCCACAGGGAATGGCACGTACGTTGTTTGCAACAGCACTCGCTCAGGCATTGGTTCCTATGATTGCACTAATTATCAAGAAACCCCAAGTGACCTCGGTGGAAGCATCCATAGGTGTGTTGGGTGTATTGGGTCTGAATGCGTTTTTCGTCATGATGTTTATCGGATCTGCTATGCTGTTTCGGCGTTCCCGAATCAGGCTATGAACTGGAGCTGATTCTATGCAATGAAACACGTCTTGCGTTCAGCATCCTAATCTATATGGCGATCGCTATAATACTAATTTAAATTGGTATCAGAACAGAGATGGGGGAATTCGCCGCCTGAGAACGAAGCCGGAATCTCTCAGGCACACACCTACTACTTCCATACCACTAGATGAGGGCATTAGCCATCGGGATTTATGCGATCGCTTCGGCATCAGTCCAGTCAATGTTGGGGCAAGGGCTAAGCAAAAAAACTTGACCACTGTAGCGTTTCTCGAACAAGAGACAGGCTGGAGGTACGTCGGCCAACTCTGGTATCCGCCTCAATAATTAGGCTGTTTATTAGCCCAAGGATTCTTTAATTAAGGTGCGCTCGCACCTCACCTACCACACTCCAAAAACTCCACAGCCAATCAGACGTAACTAGCTAGGTTCCTCTGAGACTTTAACGACCAGTTTTCCCTTCTTGTTGCCGTCGAAAAGTTTTAGGATTGCTTTCGGTGCATTTTCCAAGCCCTCGACAACCTCCAGAGCATATTTAATTTTTCCCTGATTGAGCCACTGTCCAAGGTCGCTTATCGCTTCAGACAATCGGGGAATATAATCGAGGATAATAAACCCCTGCACACGAACACGCTTTATCAGAATCTTGCTGTAATTATAAGGACCGGGAACAGGCTCTGTTGCATTATAAGTTGAGATTAAACCGCATAAAGGAATACGTGCGTGCAGATTAATTTTTGTCAACACGGCATCAAGAATAGAACCACCAACATTATCGAAATAAACATCAATTCCTCTGGGACAGGCTTGAGCGATTGCGCTTTCCAAGTCAACGGTTTTATAGTTAATCGCTGCATCAAACCCAAGTTCTTCAACAAGCCAGCGGCATTTCTCATCAGAGCCAGTTATTCCCACCACCCGACAACCTTTAATCTTGGCAATTTGTCCAACAATGGAACCAACTGCTCCTGCTGCGGCTGACACAACCACAGTTTCTCCAACTTTTGCCTGTCCAATATCCAAAAGCCCAAAATAAGCCGTGCAACCCGTAAGTCCCAGGGGCCCCATAAATGTGGTGAGCGGACAGGGCAAAGGGTCAGGTAGTCGCGTGAGAGAAAAGCCACTGTTCCCTTCAGCGATCGCATAATCTTGCCAACCCAGCATACCCGAAACCAAATCTCCCTGTTTAAAATTTTGATTCTTAGACTCTTCAACCACACCGATAATACCACCGCGCATGACTTCCCCTATTTCAACGGGAGGCATATACTGCTCCATGTCGCTCATCCAAATGCGATTGGTGGGGTCTAGCGAAAGATAGATAGTCCGTACCAATATCTCACCTTGTTGAGGGGTGGGGATTGGTTCTTCCCGATACTCAAAATCGCTTTCCTTGATGTCACCAACAGGACGAGATGCCAAGCGTAACTGCCGATTTATCCCTGTTTTCATAGCTTTATCCTTGAGTAGTCCTATTCATAAGTACCTGTATAGCCTCACCAGTTTTTTTTCAAAAACGGTAGCCCAACATTCGGAAGTACAGCCCCCGTCGGGCATGGAGCTCTACATGGGTGCCGTCCTCGACGATCTCGCCCCCCTGCATCACAATAATTCGATTGCAGTCTACGGCGGTTTCGAGTTGGTGCATGACCAAGCTGATGGTTCTGTTGTGACGTAGACGCTGGAGGGCCTCTATAACTTATTGCTCGTGCTTCAACTCCAGTGCGTTCTTAAGTTCGTTAAGGATGAGTATAGGAGCCTTAGTGACGAGCGTCGGTGCGATCATCGCACGGGCACTACCGCTGCCCGCCCGAAAGGTTTTGACCGCCCTCAGTGACCAAGGTATCATACTGTTCCGGCAAGGTTTCGATGCACTCAGCTACCCCGGATTCGACCGCCTCCTCCCGAATCTCGTGGAACAAAGGATTTGCACTGGTGAATAAAAGTTCTGAGATCAGCGTAAACCGCTTCTATTTCAAGGAAGTTTTGGTTGCGTAGGTTAGCCATAAAGGGGAGCATCCCAATTGTGCAAATGTATCCCACAAGCAGGGGAGCAGGCGAGAGAATAGATTCAAATTCTCCTAGATCCCTGATTTACAAAAACGAGATGCTCAAGAGCCAGATTACCAGGCACGGTGAATTGCCAACCCAAATTCGGCCGCAGCACGGTACAACATAGATCGCTGACGATTTTTGAGCGTCCGCTTCTGATTGTGCATTAGCGATCGCGCCTTCTGTTGAGTAGAGAAAGCCGGAGTTTTTGTCGGCTGAGTGCTTTTAGGGGTTGGGGTTGTGCCAGTTTGATAGTAAACGCCGCGATACTTCAGGCTAACCGTTGGTTGCAGCACTGGCGGCTTTTTCAAATTGCGGAATCTCCAATCTAATCCCCGGTACTTCCCACCGACTTCACCTAAAGTGGTTTCAACTTCTGAGGGATTGTATTCGTAGCTAACACCGCGATAGTAAAGTTTCATAGTTTCACCTTTTGAATGAATGTAATGGGTTGGGTTCAAGGCGAACGAAGGCGCTGACTCGACATTTACCTCGTTGTTCTCATTCTTCAACAGACATTCCATTTAGACCACGCAAGTTCCTTGAGTTAAAGCTGCAACTTATCGTGAAGCGTAGTATTCTTCAGAAAAAAGGGCACTGATTAATAAGTGGTTTGCAATTCGCACAATAAGGATGCAGCCCGTTATAAAAAAGACTCGCTTTGCCCTTTAATCCGGTAATTTGCTTATGGATGCCAATGCCAAGAAATCCAAGCGCAGTAGAGTTGCCTTGGCACGAGTCAGAGGAGTCATTCTGTCGCCTCATGGATGGCAGCGATTTCAAGCGGCAAAACAGCAGGCAGAATCGGAGGAAACCTGGGGTAAGCGGTTCACGCAGGAATATCTCAACGAATGCACAGACCTATCCCCCAATACCCTAGCCCGAATCCTTAATCGCGAACTTGGTGTCGCTCGGCAGTTGCTAGAGTTCCTTTTTCAGGCATTTGGGTTGGAGCTCACAAACGCTGATTATGCACCCCCTGTCGCCGCCTGTAAAACGTTAGAGTCGCAGCGAGAAGAACCGCAGCAGGACTGGGATAACTGACGGGGTGACAACCCCGTTAGGGATAATGCTCCAACGGCTGTTGTACTGTTTGCTGGAGGCGGTGGGGTAGAAGCTGGCATGGTCATGGCTGGTGTTAGACCCGTCTTGAGCGTGGAATGCGACCCCAGTCGAACAGAACTCTCTGCCGCACTTGCTGCCTCGTTATCGCTGAACTTCAAACCCTATGGCACGAAGGTCGTTCAACAAACGGTTCAAGAACTCGCTCTTGGCGGTTTCCCCGGATTCCCCCAGCCGGATTATCTGCACGCTTCTCCGGTCTGTTCAAACTTTAGTAATGCCCTGGGAAACGGCACCGAGCAATCAGTAGACCGGGAAGCAGCAACTGCTGTAGCCACTGCGATACGAGTATTGCAGCCCAAATGTTTCACGCTGGAGAACGTATCGGGGTACCGAAAATCCAAATCATGGCAGATTATTCAGGATGAGCTTGTAGGGTTGGGATATCAGATAACCGCCGCAGTGCTAGATGCGGCAGATTATGGGGTTCCTCAGTCTCGAAAGCGATTGATTGTCAAAGCCGCAAGGGGAAAAGCGCCAGGGCTACCACCGGGGCAAGGTCGGGTGGGGTGGTATCGGTTTGTTAAAGATTTAATCCCGTCGCTGCCCCCATCTCAACTTCTCCCAAATCAACAGAAGGTACTCGAGGAGAAGCTGGCGATTTGTCCAGAGGTTCCAGCTCTCTTGATTGAGCGAATCGGGTATAGGAACGTTTTGCCGAAACTGAGGGAACCCACGGAGCCAATCTGGACGATTAAGAGAGCCATCTTTACAGACCAGAGGCAAGGGGTTCGCAGTCGGTTTATTGATTTGTGGTGTTCAGATGGCACGGTTAAGAGATTAACGGTGGAAGCAGCAGCGCGGCTTCAAGGTTTCCCTAACTGGTATTACTTACCCGAACCAATCGATGTGGCAGGCTCGCTTCTGGGTTATAGCGTACCGCCGCACTTCGCACAGCAACTTTACTCACCTTGAGCGATCGCCCAAGGTGAATTGGAATCGTTTGTTAGTAGCTCGACGAGATTGTGGACAGGTTAAAGAATGCCATCGCATCCTTCAACTGTCAGCTTAGTGATCGTTCATTATAGCGTTTCTCGGTTATGTGAGGTACATTCTCAAAGCTGGAAAGCTTGAGAATAGAGAATCTTGGCGTACCTCCCTCGTGTAAGAACCGCTATATCCCTTCAGTTCCTTTAGCAGGTGATCCTGCTGAGATACAGTCAATTTCTCTAACTTTTGAGCCAACTGAGCTAGATCAGGAGTCAAAGAGGTTTCCGGCTTTTGGGGTTGGAATGTCTTAAATAACATTTCATCAATCGCCTCTTCAATTGGCCGCCGCTTTTCTTCCGGCATGCATCGGTCATATATTGTCCTCAAGGTTTTGAGTGTCTGACCTATTGCAGAAGCCAGCGACTCTTTTTGTTGATCGGTGAGTTGCACCTGATAAGCCCAAGTCGCCTAAATATAACGCGTGGTGTGAGGTGAGATATACGGTTCTGTCCCAAGAACTTTTAAGTGACAAACGATTTGTATCGTTCGTATTTCCCTAAGCACTCACACAAAAGATTGCTTCAATAAACTTGGCTTGAGACACAGTGTCCCCTGTGTCGATTCCGTTCACTTGCCCTTTGCGAATCATCTCCATCGCTTCAATTCCGCTCAAGGTTCGTCTGGCGGTGTTGAATCGAATGAACCCCATCATTGGTTTAGTGATTCGCTTGATGGCTCTATGATCCTGTTCAATCACGTTATTCAAATATTTCACCTGCCGTAGCTCGGTCTGAGCTGCAATTGTTTTACCCGCTTTCAAGGCTTCCATTGCGACTGGATAGGCAGCATTCTTATCCACGTTAATCACTCGTGGCGGTTGAGTATGCTGGGCTTTGAGCATTTGACGAAAAAATCTTGCAGATGTCTTGCCATCCCGCTTCGCGCTCAACATAAAATCTAGGATATTCCCTTCTGAATCCACAGCTCGATAAAAATACTTCCACGCTCCCTTGACCAGGATATACGTTTCATCCAGCCGCCACGAATCGTTCGTGAGACTCAAATGGGGATGAATTCGTTTGTCTAACGCTGGGGCATACTTCAACACCCATCAATTGCTCGTAGAGTGCTCCACTTCGACTCTTCGCTCTGCCATCATCTCCTCCAAATCTCGATAGCTTAAGGCGTAGCGGCAGTACCATCGGACATTGAGCCGGATAATTTCCGGCAAAAAGTGCCGCCACTTAAACACAGAAGGAGTAGACATAGCAGGGAGAGAGGGCAAGTATAAGCTTTCCTACCTTACCATTGACCTGTTTTTGCGACACAACCTCAAGTCGCGCAGGCAAACTCGGTATCGTGCAGTTCCTTGCAGTTCACAGCGAAGCTCTGGAGCAGAACAAAACACCAAGGCTTCGATAAACGGAATCTGCCCTCTACTTCGGCAGGCTCTTTGCCGTTCTAGCAGCGATCGCAACTTTTTAGCTTTGGGGTTGGTTGCAATTAGCGGGTTGTTGCTGGTGTGGAGTCTGCCCTTTGTTTCCCAAGTCCAGGTTCCTGCATCGTCAAACAGCCGCCCAGGATGACTTTTAATCTCAATTAGGAAAACTCCTACGGAGTAAAGACAAGCAGATCAACCTCATTGATACTGCCATCCGCCGCAATAAACTCAAAATTAGACCAAGCTCGATAAGGCTCATGTGCAGGGAACTGCTGACGCACGAAGTCTAGAGCCTCCCGCTCCCACGGGAAGTTTGACTCAGTAATCGTGTTCCAGTTGCTCGAATTATTCATTCCAATCTGTACAGTGATAGACAACCCTACCTAAATCTACTCTCTCAAAGGGTAGTGTATCCCCGGCAATACACTATACAAAGAGCGCAGCAAAAGACTGAACCCCATCTAGCATTTAACTTTGTTGCGGTAGAGTAAGAGACAGTTCTTCTGCTCACTCCGCATCTTCGTCCCGTTCAAGAACATCCAACGCTTGCTGCAACGGCTCTACCGTTGGCAGTTATGACTACCATTTCGGTTGACGGCAAAACTTAGCTTCATCTCAGGAGAATGAGGGATGTCGTCTTCCCACCCTGACAGGATAGGATAGCCATCCGCTAACTCTCTTTTGTCAGTTTATCCAACTCATCCAACAATCTAGCAATCCGCTCTCTCTTTTTTCTCTCACCCCAAGTTTTGCTCTTCTGTAAACGCTTACTGATTTCACTCAACCGCTCAAGCATAATCCTCTGTGGAGTTGATTCTGATTGAGGCTTGAGTTCTTTAATATGTGCCTTGATTTCGTTGAGCGATAAGTTCTCAGCAATTGCCAACGAAAGCAAATCAGACCGAAGCTGTTCATCCTTCACCCGCGCAATCGCCATCGCTTTCGTGTACTCAAGCTCTCCCTTCCGTAGCGCTTCTAGCACATCCGATGGAAGATTCAATAGGGGAAGACGACTAGAACGAAAGGTTCCAGCATTGAAACGTCCTATTGAAGATAGGAGTGACTCAATCTTCTCCAATTGAATCAGAACGTTCTGATTCAACTCAATTCCTCGTTGTTTAGCGTTATAGGACTGGTGGAGAACAGACACCACCTCGCTCTTGTCTAATTCCAGAACAATCGCCAGCAGCTCCAGTACACCCTCCGTCTCTTCCAATGGGTTCAGGTCTTCTCGCTGAAGATTCTCCATTAAGGCAATTTGGAGAGCCTGCTTATCATCCAGAGCGCGGGAAACGATGGGAACTTCTGTTAATCCGGCATCGCGAGCAGCTCGGAGCCGTCGTTCCCCGGCAACCAGCTCGTACTCCCCAGCCTCAAGAGGACGAACTAACAAAGGTTCTAAAATGCCATGCTCCTTAACTGACTCCACGAGTTGAGCCAGCTTGTCAGGTGCAAAATAGCGACGGGGTTGCTTCAAGGGGTGGCGAATCTTATCGATTGGCGCTTTTGAAGTGGATGGCTCTGAAGGTTTACTAAGGTAAGCATCCAGCGTCTTTAGCTCTGGAGCCGTTCGCCCGGACTTCTTGACAGCCATTAGTCTTTCTCCAATCTCTGAGCAATAAATTCAAGGAGCGGCACAGCCGGATGCTTAGGGTCATAAACGGCTAGCGGTTTTCGCTCCATCGAAGCATCAGCAAAAGCGATCGCTCTGGGAATCGCCGGAAAGATAGGCGCTACCCTGCCGAGTTGCTCTTTTATACCATCTAGAATGACTTTCCCTTGGCTAGTGCGGCTCTCGTGCATCATCGGAACTACACCAATAATAGCCAGTTCTGGATTAATGCGTTCTCTTACCTGACGAATAGAGTCGAGAAGGAGTTCTACACCTAGAAACGCTTTGAAGTGAGTCTGAATCGGGACAAGTACATGGGTTGAAGCCACCAGACTCACAATACTGAAAATTCCCAGTGTAGGAGGGCAATCAACCAGTATGAAATTATAGTTGTTCTGAACAGACGAGAGAACTTGCTTAAGCCTCCATTCACGAGCGAGCGCGGAGTGAAGCTGTACCTCGGCGGCGGAAAGGAGAATGTTTGAGGGAACTAAATCCATGCCATGAAGCTGTCGATGAACTGGGAGTGGAGCATCTTTCAGTAATGCGTCCGCGATCGTTTGCTCCAACTCAAACGGTTCTAAACCCATGAATGCAGTTAGCGATGCCTGTGGATCAATATCAACTAGCAACACATTATGTCCCCGTTGGGTAAGCTGATAACCTAAGTTCTGTGTCAGGGTGGTTTTACCTGTTCCACCCGCCTGATTAAACAGGGAGATAATCTTGGGCACAGGCTGATACAGTAGCAACACAGGGTAGTTTAAGGCAGTTTCCCCCTTTCCTCTATTATTAGTTACGCTTCTTTAGCATTGATATCTCCTATTCCCAATTTCACAAGAATCGGCTATTCAGAAAGCCCCGGCAAGTCCAAAAGTTCCACCGCCCGTCGCTTCACCGCTTCGGGTCTTCTGTCGTAGCGGGAACTGGTACTGGGGTCGGAGTGCCCCGCAAGGCGTTGAACCGTTACTAGGTCCACACCCGCATCTAGCAGGTCAGAGATAAAAGTTCGGCGGAAATCGTGGGTGCTGAAATCAGCAACACCCGCCTCTTCTCCCCGTTTTTGCAGAATGAATAACACGGACTGAGAGGTGAGCCGTCTGATGGTGACTCGCTTGCCTTTATTAACCGGACACAACAGCGGTCCAGGGGCGTCGCCCCGAACCGTTAGCCAATTTAACACCACCTTCAGCGCTTGACTCGACAGGTACACCGTCCGGTCTTTCCCTCCCTTCCCATCGCGAACTTCAATCGCTCCCTTTGAGGGGTCAAAATCACTCAAATCCAGATTGACTAACTCTCGGCGACGCACTCCAGACCCCCGCAAGAGGGCAATCAATGCCGCGTCCCTTGTCCCAGTGGGCGTGGAATCGTTTTGGCAGACTTTAACAAGAGCCGCAATCTCGTCCCGACTCAAAGCGCGACCTCTCAAACCTTTGCTGCCGGGAACTGGGCGCAGGTCAGTCGCTAACTTATAGTCTTTTTCCGAGAGTAACTCCAATTTGAGAGCCTCCTGCAACACTCTTTTCAACGCCGTTAGCATTTTGTTGACTGTGGCGGGGCTATACTTCTCTATTAAAACAGCCCTCACAGCTGCCGTATGGTGGTAGCGCAACTTGGTCCAATCGAGAGTCATCGCATCACACTCTCCAGATGTCAGGATTGATGCGATCGCCGACAGAGACCCCCGCATCGTCTGTCTTGACCCCATCCCCAAAGAAGCCAGGTATACATAAGCTGGGTGTCGGGTGAGCGGCAGCGGTATCGTCAGTGCCAATTCTGACTCATTGGGTGAAGAAGCAGTTTCAGAAAGGTGACTCATAATTACTTGCTCGGAAAGCCTTTCTAGAAAGCTATTTTCTCATGAAGTTAGTTCGCTTGGGATAACTCTATTGGGTGCGATCGCACTCTGGAATCTTTGACATAGTGCTACAGCAGTTTATTCAAGTTTCCCCTAGAACTCCTAAGACTGAAAGCGATCGCACTCTCCATCTGTCACTTTTTTCTAGGGAATTTATCATTAGCTGGTTGGTATGCGCGGTAGTGCTAAGTAAGTAATGATGCATTGTAATAATGGATGAAATACTAAATAGCACCGATATTGGTTATCTAACGACTTTAAAAATGACTCGGTTTTCCACACCAAGCAAGACACTCGTTGTCTCAAGGTGTTATTGAAGCGCTCTTCGGTAGCTGGTGAGAGCCTGTTTCCTTGCCGACTGCTCAATGGCGTTTGCTCGGCAGAACTGCCCCATAGGCTGCCCAAAAGTTTGTGTATGCGATCACGAAGACAGTGATCTTGGCGGAGGCAAAGATTCCCATAATTTATTTATGGTGAACTGCATCCTCTGTTCGCATGGCACTCTAAATAGTTAAAACTGCCGATCATCTCATGCTAGCAGTAAGTTCATTATCAGAAGAATGGCGAAATACGCCATTAGAGCCGATGGCTTTAAGAATTTCACCCTGAACTTGCAGGGGAGCCATCGCAGCTAACTTTACTACATCTAGCTCCTCCTCAGCCATGAGGCAGTGCAAGTGAAGATAGGCATGGGGGGAAACTTGCCTTAGTCCAGAGCGAAGTTTATCAAAAATTTCGATTCCAGCGTTCTTTTTGCCTTTTCTGAAGCTGCTAATTGTTGAAGTAGGTATGCCAGCAGCCTCAGCAAGCTCTTTTGCCGTGAATTCATCCTTGTATTTGTTAAGAATCCAGTCGAAGCACTCGTGAGTCTGCATCGCAATTAATTTGTCGATTAGGTAATTTTTTACACTATAATTTGCGGATTGACTAATTTAACCAAATTTAATTAGTCAATACGCAAATTATAGCTCGATCTTATGGCGCAATACTACCCGTTAACCCTAGAGGATGCGATCGCTAAATATACCAGCGGCGACATTACAGCTAAGGGGTTACTTCATTTTTACATCTTGATTAGATGCAAACCTGGCTGGCAAATCAAGCTTGAGCAGGAAAAAACTTGCAACCTTTTGGGGATTAGCAAGGCAGCCTTTTATAGCGCTGTCAGCCGATTAAGAACAGAGGGCGCAATTAAATGGGAGGCACCGAGGGGAATCCTAGTGTCAATAAGCAGCTTAGTCTGCGAACGTGGACAAGAGTCCACGATCGTAGAATCAGAGTCCACGATCGTAGAATCAGAGTCCACGATCGTAGAATCAGAGTCCACGATCGTAGAATCAGAAACTTCAAAAAGCCTGCTGGGTAAAGGTTGCAGCAACCCTCCATATTTTTATCAACTTTTTATCAACTCTCTCTCAGAGGCAGAGAGAGAAAATTTTTTGGAATTTGGAAGAAAGAGGGCGGCACAGATGCCGAAGCCTCCAGAGCTTCCAGATAAATGGATCGCCGCCAACTGGGAAGAACTTAAGAAACTGTGGCTCAAGCAGCTGACACTGGCACAGATGCCAACAGTAAATGAGGAGCGCTGGGCAAACGACCCCCGTCGCGACGAATGGATCGCCCAAATTCGGCTGGGGAAACCGCGCTGGATTGCTCAAGGAGAGCCAGCACTTACCCGTGAGGAACGTAGAGCATTTGCAGACTGGGCTGATGCTAACGGGTTAATATGGGGGGCTAAATCATGAATCTCCCAAAGTTACCCCGCGACATCATTCGTCCTGAAGATGAGCCAGGACGTGACAAGGAACTATGGCAACCGAACTGGAAATGCTTTTGCTGTCATGACACCGGCACGGTTCAACCCTACCTAGTGCGGATGGTGATTGACGGATATCGCTGGGAGTCAGACAAAATTCCCGTTTGCCAAAATCCTAGTTGTATTGCTGCGTCGGGCATTAGTCAGGGTCTGGAACCTTATTTGGATTATCGGCTAGATGCTGCTATTTGCCAGCAGCTTGATTTAATCGACCGCGACGGCTGGCGCGAGACACTGCGAAATGCGAATCAGCGGCTCAATACTCAGGCTTTGGCTCAAAAGATGAATCTGAGGCAGCGCGATCGCAGTTCAACGGAAGAAATGGAAGCACGACAGCGCCACGCCTCGGCCAGAGAGGGTTGGGGGAGTGAAGCGCAGTCTGAAGAGGAGCGGCAGTGGCTTGTTGGGAGGAATGCAGAGTGAATCCTTTTTCAAGCCCAAATGAGTATGAATTGTGCCTAAATTGTGGCGGCTTGGGCATTGTACAGGATGAGAGCGGTTGTCTGCATCAATGCGATTCCTGCGGTGGAAATGAGCTAGTTCTAAATCCTTTTTATGTAGATGAGGGGCTTGAGTGCAGCTGTGCTGATTGGGTGATTCGCCCTGAAGAGTGGGAGTTGATGGTGATTACTTCTGGCGAATTGAAAGACTTAAAAGTGGATTATCGCGTTGAGGGGTGGTGTCCTCGCTCACGTCACTGAGTGAAGGTTTCGGTTGTTTCTGTTGCAGTCAAATCGTTTCAGGACGTTGATAAAGAGTTTTAGGAGTGGACAGGGTTAACACTCAACTATTGTCAATACTTACTCAGCAGTCAAATTAACTATACTCTTACTAATTTAGCAGAGCATCTAGGAAACATTATTTATGAGCAAATAAATCGTTATTTGAGACGAGTCAAACTGACGCCCGCCTACTGTAGGAGACTCCTAAAACTCTAATCCAAATCTATGAAAATGCTTATGTAATTTTTGATAATACATATTATAAAAAGATATAAAAATATTGAATTAACCAGATAAAAATACAGTGGGAATGAACACAAAAAGATTTGGGGAATCGGTTTAGTTAACTGTGTTTATGTTAACCCAGGAATGTGTTAATTTTGGGTAATTGATTACCGCATTTACAATCCAGATGGAGATAGAAAAAGTAAACTCAACCATATAGCAGAGATGCTTCAAAGCCTCGTTTATTATAAGATGCTTTCTTTTCGGAGCGTTGTGATACATAGCTGGTATGCCACCAATGAATTAATTCAATATATTGATGATTTAGGCAAGTCTTACTATTGCCATTTGAAGAAAAACCGCTTGGTTGATGATACAGCAGGTGTTGAAAACTACAAATTAATTGAATCACTAAATTGGAGTAAAGAAGAATTCAAACAAGGTAAAATAACTAAGATAAAGACTTTTCCTCAAAATAAGAAGGTAAAACTCTCCCTGGAAATTGTCTCTACCGACAAAACGGAATATTATATTGCAAGCAACAATTTAACTCAAGATTCTACGGATGCTGTATAAGAGGTGTGCGGTGTGCGTTGGAAAATTGAGGAGTTTCACGCCCGAAGTAAAACAACTAACTGGTGTAGAAGCGATGCCTTTGTCGCCAAACCCGTATCTAGAGAAATCATATTGCTTGTGCCATCCTGTCTGGCTAAGACTTAAAGATTTAGCATATCAAACAGGCCAAAGTGTTTATCAACTTAAACACGGATTGCTCTCAAACTATTTAATTGCTCAACTCAAGCGTCCTTCGCTAGCCATGTCCTTGGTCTACAGCTAGAATCGCGATCGCGTGTGACATTTGCGTAAGTCCTGTTCTAAGTTCTTGAGGAGAATAGAATTGGGTAATTATCGGATTTCCAAGGCAACTTCCCTATATGCTTTATCGGCGAGGATACCAGAGCCATTAAACGATGTCTTGGATGGTACCGTAAAATAGACCCGCCGTTGTATGGGGCGGAAGATTCGCAAGGAAGTCTTGGTGTCGCTACGCTAGCGATAGAAGCTATGTTGGAACGTGTCGAGGCCACTGGAGGGTGGAGAGAACTCGCATCCGAAGAAGAACTACGAGAGTTGCTAGGATTGCACAACGAGTGACCCAGCTCCTGTAGCAACTTATGCCACACTGCTCTAAAGCATGACCAGCGTAAGAAACTAGAAACTCGAAATAAGAACCCAACTTTACTCTATTGGGAGCCAGGAAATTAACTCAACACGTTGCCAACCAGAACAATTCCCGACCTTAACCATGACGAAAGATTTTGACGATCCCAAAACCCTAATCGATGACTGCACTCCGGTTCCTGAAGAAACTTTAGACTGGGTAACAGCTTTACAAGGTAAACAGATTACGGTGCGGGAGTTGGAGTTTGGAGAGGACATTCAGAAGCTTCTGAAACCAGCTCACTTTGAAGCGATTAAATTTTCCAACTTAAGGATAGGAACTGATGAAAACGGAATTAAGATTGAAATCCGCGTTCGCGAACATCTTTCCTGTCCAGAGTCAGCAAGGAAGGCTTTCGCGTTAATAAATCAAGCGAGGCAGCAGCCTATTCATTACAAGAAGGTTAATGGTGTCGATCGCCTATCGTGCAAAGGGGGAAAGCCCAACAACAAGGATAGCGATCGCGCCAAGGCAAACAGTAACGTAGCTCGCGTTGGGTGCAATGGGAAAAATTCTAACCGCAATCCCAAGAAGAATAAAAAGGCGGAAAACTACATAACAGCAGCCAAGTACCTACCAGACCTCCTACGAGAGAACGGCGACATTCTGGTTAAGCCCGATCAACAAGAGAGATTTGCCCAATTCAAGAAAAAATACAGAACCCAGGCTCTATGGATGGAGTATTACCTTTTAGGAAGCTCAGACATTCTAATCGAGTCGGGGTTAAAACCTCCCACTGAAAGGCAGCATAAACCCGGCAAGATATCTGCGAATCTTCATGGACTTATCCAGGATATGTGGTCAGAGGCAAAAACCCAGCAAAATTCGCTGTGCGAATGGATATTGGCTTTCGATTGCCCATCTCAAGCCTGGTTGACTTTGGAGGCTATCTTACTACTCAAGCAATGGGACGAAAACACCCCCGAAAATGGGTTCCAGCTATATCAAGCGGAGCAGACTACCCTGAAGCGGCTTAGAGAATTCAAAGGGATTAAAGCTAGTTTGCTCTACTCAGACAACGAAGACGAAAACGTTTTATCTCTTGAGGAAGCTTTGTCCGTTACCCTCATCCAATTACTGGAATCTGGAGTTGAGCTAGTCCACTACAAAGCCTACATGCAAGCCAGAACAGCACAAGCCAATGTCGCACGTAAAGGCGAAAAAGGCAAGCGTTCAAACAAAGGGTTTGGTACGTCAAAATAATTTAATGAATGCTGGTTCTGTCATTAAACTTCATATTGTGACGATAAATTTACAAAAAACTCGAAAATTGTACGCTTCTAACACGAGCCAAAAATAGGCTGATAGTCTGAGCCAGTAACTAAAAAGAAGAGCCAATACCTAGCTTTAAAGCCAAACGAATAAGCCTCGCTACTAGGAATTCAACGTAACCGGACTGGCAAAGTTTGGCAGAGTTTAATACCTAGTTTCAGGGATACCCATTGGTTTGCCTTCCTAGCTCACTTGATTTGGGTGTAGGGTAGAAAACTTTGGCTCTTCAAAACCCTATTGAAGCGTACAGATAACTATGAACAAGCCAAAAAAAATCAAAAGAAAAGGTAGGCCCCGCTTAGAACACGAGAAAAAGCAGAGCTGTAAAGGAAGGAAATCAATGCGAGGTCAGCCTGAAGCCTATGACGAACTCAAAAAAATTGTTTCTTTGAGTCTTACCCCAACTGCTTTGGCAGGATTAGATGAGTCCAGTGCCCGTTTAAATATTTCTCGCAGTGAATTGGTTGAACGAATTGGCCGGGGTCTGCTTACAATCGCTGAACTAACAACGAAGACCGAGTGAAACTTGCGTTTCTACTTGAACTAGAGGTCTGGAGCTACTAAGTAAGAGCTAAATGACTCGCCCTCCCTCGATGAGTAAAAGGTTGCTTCAATCCTTAGCCTTTAATAAACCCGAAAAAGCAGATGATTAGGATTTATTTAATACCTAAAATTTATTGGTTATTCACTCATTATTTATTATAAGTTCTAGCGTTTAGAAGCTGAAAACAACACTCAAAAAGGGCTGAGCATTTATATAAGGAATTGCCGCAGGCACCGATGAATTCATTCGCTTCGATGACAGGGAGCGCTGTTTATAATAAATAAGAGGTGAAAGGAAGCTAGAGATAAAAAATTGAGGCATTCTTAAATCATTGAAGCCATAAATTCGGAGCTTTTAAATAATAGCTCAATGGCAAGCTTAACTTTTTTGTGTACCATCAGAGGCATTTATTATGCAAGAATCTCTTACTTGTTGGTCAGTATTCGAGATGTATGAAGAACAAGTTCGAGCGATATATCCAGAGTCAAAAGCTAAACGAATTATTAATGAATTTCGTTGCGCTACCCTACGGTTTTGGTTATCGCAATTAGGCTTTACTCGGGCAACATCAGGTCGAAAGATGACAAAAGCCGATATTGAGGCAGCTAAAAAGTTTTTAAAAACGTTAAAAGTTGAAGTATTGCTCAGCGCCCGTCAAACAATACAGCAGGCTTTCCAGAGTCAAAAAGCGTCTATTGCCAGCCAAAACACTTATGGAAATCGATTTAACCAATTTTTGAGTTGGAGCGAACAACAACAGTGGTGGCCAGCTAGAGGTTCGCGGCGGGCGAGAGTGAAACAGCAATCCTGTCCATCCATGAAGAGTCTTTATGGCGATACCTGCAACACTCCCTTGATTGAGCGGAGGACAGTGCATCAGGAATACACGCTCAAGCCTCAAGACACGCCTGCTGCTTTACAAAAGGAATTGGATGACTTTCACCGATATTTAACTGACCCAGAGTGCCCGTTCCGTGTGATTGACCCAATTAGCGAATCATCCGCATTACAGTACGTTAGGGATATACGTCTAATGCTTGGCTGGTTTTGTTACTGCTGCACCCCGCCAATTGCGTTAGAGCAAGTGCGTTTGTCACATTTGATTGCTGTAGTTAGGCAAGAAGATTTAGAACATCTCAATAGCAAAGAACAGGTAAAACTGTGGAAACAGCATAAGCAAACTTTTGAAACTTGGCTGTGCAGTTATTTTCGTTTCTTGAGAGAAGTCCTCCACTCGAAAAGTCCTTCTACCAAACGCAATAAGTTAGGGGCGCTTTTAGCACTGGCCAAGTTTCTCTACACCAGTGAGGTGGAGGAAGACGCGGATTACCAGCAAATTCCTCTGTTCAAATCGCTCAACAACCACTTAAGTTCAGTAAGAAAGGACATCAGCGAGTGGGTCAAAAATCGGCAGTCGGTTGCAGATTTTGAGAAGAAGTGGCCGGATACGGCAGAGGGCGAGACAGCTCTAGCAGTGGTTAGAACCAAAATTGTAGAACCGTTGCGTCTGGAGTGCCGACCCAGAAACAGCGGAGGTCGATTTCGGGGAGGCTATGCCATTGCCAAAAGCTATCAAGATTACTTAAAGTGGTCGCTGCTTGCCGACATCCCCGCAAGGCGACAACAAGAATACCGCACTTTAAGAATTGCGCTGACTTGTCCTGTCAAGCGTCCAGAATCCGTGCCGCCTGATGGTTTGTACCATCCCCTGCCGCCTGCTATTGTGCGTGAAAAACATTGGGATGGCACAATTAAGGACAATTATCTCTATAAAACCTATGTCCACGAGAAAAAGCAGTATCCTCAAGGGGTCTGGGTGCTGGACATTCAGCAGTACAAAACCCGCTCGACTCACGCTGCTCAATCGATAGTAATTCCCAACCGCCAGTTGGCTGACGGGAGTTGCTTCTATGATTACCTAGAAGGCTATTTGTACGGCAGTTGGCTCAGTGAGGGTTACAAAAATCGACAGGTCTATGATTGGTGGCAACTAGAGTTAAAGGGGCAGCGGGGACGCTGGGTGACAAGTGGACGAGCTGAATTCAATCCAGGAGATGCTTGCTGTCTGCCAACGGGTGTTAATTCGCCTCTGTGGTCTTGGGGCTATGTGTTTGTCCTCCCCAAACTTGGCATCGAAGCCGATATTCCAGGGTTTGGTTCCTCGTTTGAAGTTACCTCTCATCGTTTTATTGGTAAGCGGATTTCACCCCATACGATGCGCTATATCTGGGCAACTTGGGCGTATCAAGTCCGGCTGGATGACGCCCAGACTCGGTCGTTAGCTTATGCGATGGGACATAAGGTGGAGACATTACGGGGAATGTATGAGCGCTGTACTCCCGAAGAGAAGCGCCGACCGATTGAGGAGGCGATTGAGGAGCTGTTGTTTAAACAGCCGCCATCCCCTGAGTCGAAGCAGGAAGCGAACGCCCAATGGGAAACGTTGCTTGCCCAGTTGCAGAAGTTAAGCCCGGTCGAGCGAGAGCAGCTGATGTCCATGCTGGAAAAGTAATGGGATTAGCTATCTTGACGGATGGTGGGTATTCCAGGGGGCAGGCTTGAGCGTTTGGATTGTCATTCCAGCCCCGACTTTTTTTCGTTATTGTTGGGCGTGGGCGTACTAGAAGTAAGTCCCTGGTTGGTGGGATTGAAGGCGAGCGCGCTGGTTTGCCCTTTGTATAGCAAAGGAGAAATTTGAGCCGCCGGGGCAAAGAGCAGCCATGAAAAGCTTTTCAAATAAAGCATTCCAGCGCTCACCATCAGTTGATGTAGACTTATGCACCAAGTCAACTTAACTGTCCCGCTCTCAACTGAAAATGGGACAGTTGATGTTGAAACCAGCTTGATTTTGCGTTAATATCGCCCACTGACTGTAGCTACCTCAATCACCAAAAATCGGAGAGTTGCTTTTAGCGACCATTTTTCCCCCCTGCTATACAAAGGAATACTCCCAAATCAAAAAAATCAGTAAGCCGAAGGGAGAATCGCTCTGATTGATGCTAAATGCTTGTAGATAGGGAGATTAAGCTAGCTTTCACTTCTGGATATTCATAAATACCTACCTATGCGCGTATTTAACCAAAGATTGGGTACAGGGTTATTAAAAAGCTCTAGTGCTAGAGGAAAAGACGCCAAGGAGGAGAGCGCTCGCTCGTTATCATCTAGCCATCCGCACTTAGAGCAGTCCCAGCGCACGAAGGGTGGCTTCTTCATCTCAAAGAGCATCTGACAGCAGGGACACCTGCCCGTAAACATGGGGTGATAATCCAGCAGCCTTAGCTTTGACTCTGGTGTGAATCGTTGCTCCAGCATGGGCACTGATTTACTGTCATATAGTTAGTTGCTCCAGCACGGGATCGTCATTAACAAACCTCATTCCTTTTTGTGCCCACAGTTCAAGAGGTTCAACAGAGGGTTGAAAGTCGAGGCGGCGATCGCCCGCTTGACTTCGGCGCTCCGAAGTCAAGCTTCACCCGCCAGGATGGCCGGGAGCCGAGAGGGTGATTGCTATCTAGTTCCGTGGGATGCATGGCACAAACTATCAAAGGATTGCAAAGATTGAGCTGGCAGCGATCGCGCGCTCTTATCTTCGCCATAGTCTCGCAGTTGGTTTACTCAGTTTCTGCCAGAACTGAAAGCCATCGCTCCTTTGATAGGAGTGAGATCGCTCCAAGCACGCTGCAACTACATCGAACGTTGAACGACATCTAAGCGCTCGCTCTGTTGCAAATCTTTGAGAATATGAAAACATCCAGACCCAAACAGATGTAGCACTTCCTGCGCTCTGGTCATGGAAACATAAAGCTCTCACTGGGATCTGGTTTGACAATCGCCAACGCCTCTCCTGCTGCACCCAAGGAATCAACACCGCTTTAAATTCCCAGCCTAAAGCAGACTCAGCAGTAACGATTCTGACGCCTTGGTGCTGAGTGCTGTAATCCGACTTATCCGGGTTGACCCAATCGGAGCCGAAACCCAACCATTCGAGCTGCTCCATTCAATAATCGAATGGGGTTTGTTCGTGTTGACCTTTGTAGCGATAGATGATGCGATGTCTTTGGGTTGGAAACCGTTTCCGATAAGTGTCTGAAGCGAGCGCGATCGCCGCTTCAACCTCAGCCGAACGATTGGGTATACAGATGCCGTATGGGGCATTGACCATTCCGTAGCGCAGCACTCGGGGAAAGATAACCAGAAAAGTTACATGATTAGCTGACGCCCAGCTGACGCACCTCGCATGCGATCGCTTACAGCCCTTTAGGCATGAAAACAGCGAAGTGAGGCATTAGCCCTAACGCTGACAAGCCAGCTCGCTCCTCCTCTTGCATTCTGGGCTAGTTATAAGTAAATGCGATGACAGTGATTCGGATTCCTGAAGGGTCAAAAGCTAGACAAATATTAACAAATGTAAATATTATGAAATGGAAGGCGAAACAAACCTCGCTTTATTCATACCGAACTTAAAAAATTCAAACCCCGCACTTATAAAAACATGACCACAACCTTACAGAGACGCGAAAGCGCCAACGTATGGCAACGGTTCTGCGATTGGGTCACATCAACCGACAACCGCCTGTATGTAGGCTGGTTTGGCGTCCTGATGATCCCAACCCTACTGTCCGCCACCATCTGCTTCATCATCGCCTTCATCGCCGCTCCCCCCGTGGACATCGATGGCATCCGCGAACCCGTAGCTGGTTCCTTGATGTACGGCAACAACATCATCTCCGGAGCCGTAGTTCCTTCCAGCAACGCCATCGGCTTGCACTTCTA
>NZ_JAMPJY010000032.1:0-75092 GCF_039961875.1 Trichocoleus sp. ST-U2
TTATGAACTTCGGCTCAGTCAAAGGTAAGATGAGTAAAACTTATGACCGGCAGCTAGCAATCGCCTAATTTTAGACCCCATATTACCCCAGCGACGACTTTTGCAAGAGGTCTATTAAGTGCGCTTCGATCTGCCGGTGTGGGTGTCAGTCCTCAACCTGCCTTATTCGTTATGCTGTTTGGCATTCATGTGACGAATAATCCAATAACTAATTGAAAGAGATAATAGGGCAATTCCCAACCCAATTATGTCAACCCCTGATGTTTTTTCCAAGTCTAAAATAATAATTTTTCTAGCAACAGCGATTATAGAAGTAACAATAACTAATTCAACTTGAATAACGTGTTTTTTTAGATATGCAGTGATATTTTCTAGTATTTCAAGAGCAATCAAAACATTCAAAAACAACCCAAATATTTTGAATAATGTTTTAGTAAAAGGCTCATCTGGTTGACCAATCAGCGTTTGTGCCAAAGACAAGCCTAGATTCCAAATTGCTAACAGGATAACTAATATCATAGCAACCGAAAGAACCTTGGAAACTATGCCTTCTATATTTTCCAGCCCGTGCAGAAAGTTTTCGTCTTTGGAAGCGGCTCTGAGTTGTTTTGTTAGCTTTCTGCCTATCCGCATTTTCCCAGCCTCTTTACTATAGAAACACCATTGAGATTGTTTAAAAAGCGTTAGTATTTTTTATAATTAACGCGCTAAAAGGCAAAAGGAAAAAAGGTGCGTTATTTTTCCTTTTGCCTTTTGCTTTATTCGTCGTCGTGAGCGAAGCGGTTGTAGAGGAAATCCAGAGCGTGATTCCGCAGTTTGTAGTATTGCGGATCTTCCATAATTCGGGCGCGATCGCGCGGACGCGGAAAAGGTATTTCCATTACCTCACCAATTTTAGCGTGAGGCCCATTCGTCATCATCACCAATCGATCTGCTAGAAATAGAGCTTCATCAATATCGTGAGTGATCATCAACACGGTTGCCCGGTTGTCGTTCCAAATTTTCAGCAATTCTTCCTGTAATTCTTCCTTAGTAATTGCATCCAACGCCCCAAAAGGCTCATCCAAAATCAATACTTGGGGACGAATCGCCAAAGCACGAGCAATACTCACCCGCTGTTTCATCCCGCCGGATAATTGCGGCGGCTTTTTGTCAGCAGCTTCTGTGAGTCCTACCATTGCTAAATGATCTCGCACTATTGCCCTTTTTTCAGCTTCCGGTTTATTAGGATAAACTGCGTTAACAGCCAGGTAAATGTTTTCAAACGCAGTCCGCCAAGGCAACAAAGCGTAATTCTGGAATACTACCATGCGGTCTGGTCCCGGTTGGGTGATGCGCTTCGAGCCAACCCGCACCTCGCCGCTGCTGGGCGTATTGAAACCCGACACCATATTGAGCAGTGTCGATTTACCACAGCCAGAGTGACCGATGAGGCAGATAAACTCGCCTTGCTGTACGGTAAGGTTAACGTCTTCCAGCACCGTGTAAGGACCTTTTGGTGTTGGATAAACTTTGGATACGTTCTCAATCACCAAAAACGGTGAACTAGGGGATTTTTGAGTGTTGAGTGTTGAGTTTTGAGTTAAAGAATTTGAGGTTTGAAAGTTAAAAGCTTGCATGGCGGTAGAAGGAGTAAATAAACTGTGGGAGCAAAACTAGGGGATTTCTAATCGCGGCTACACAGGCAGAACTCTACAAAAGTGGGTTTCAAATTCAATCCACGCAGGCGGACAAGAGTTTGTATAGCCGCGAATGACCTTCGCTGAGGTTTCTATTAATTAAGCTGCCGTCTTTGTCCTGGAATCGATGACAACTTCCGCAACTGAAAAGTCCTGCTTAATTGCCAGACTGTTGAGGTAGGAAATTGGGTCATCGGCGTTAAAGGGAGTGCCGTCAAAAAGTTGAATTGCGCTGCGAGTGTAACTAATGTCAAGACCCAGTTCTCGCGCTGCTGTACTGAACGCACCAACTCGACAGACTCGTTCCAGGATTTCTACCCAATTTCTGGGGAAAGGAGTATCGCCCCAACGCGCTAGCTGTGTCATAATCCAAAGTTGCTCAGTACGACTGGGACGGTTGACACCACCTTCACCGTAAAACTGGTGATGGGCATACTCGCGCATGGGATGCTCTAAGCTACAGGCAGAGTAGTTTGGTTCTCCCATCTGGATGTAAGCCAAATCGGTGCTTACATACTCCCGTCGCGCCAAAATCTCCCGAATTTCTTGGGCATTAGCCATATCTGCACAGTATTTGCAAGCCTCTAAGAGAGCTTTAACTAAGGCAATGTGGGTGTTCGGATAAGCTGCTGCCCAGTCTTCCCGCACTCCTAGAACTTTGCCTGGGTGTCCCAGCCAAATTTCTAAGTCTGTCGCAATAGTAAAGCCAATTTCTTCCTCGGCGGCGCGGAGGTTCCAAGGTTCCCCGACGCAGTAACCGTCAATCGTTCCGGCTTGCAAATCTACCACCATTTGAGCGGGAGGGATGGTCTTCAGGGATACGTCGCGGTCAGGGTCAATGCCACCAGCTGCCAGCCAATAACGCAGCAGCAAATTGTGCATGGAACTGGGATGCACCATTCCCATCCGGTGCTGACGATCGGGGGTGCGACGCAGGTAATCTTTAAAATCAGATAAGGTGTACACGCCTTCCTCGTAGAAGTGCTTGGCGAGGGTGATGGCGTTGCCGTTGCGGGTCATGGTCAGGGAGGTGACGACCGGAACGGAGCGGTTTTCATGACCTCCCAGAGTTAACCAGAGAGGCATTCCGGAGGGCATCTGGGCGGCATCTAAATATCCGCCAGTCATGCCGTCGGTGATTCCCCGCCAGCTGGTTTCACGCATCAGGTTGACTTCATCAAGTCCATGCTTGGTAAAGAAACCTTTTTCTTTAGCGACAGCTAGAGGCGCACAAGCGGTTAGCGGTAAGAAGCCAATATCGAGATTAACTTTTTCTAGACCATGACGAGCGATCGCTGTCGTCTTCCTCGCCCGAATTTTCTTAATCCGTTTCTGCTGATTGAGGAAGTAAATCATCTCACTCCGCAAGCTGTAGTAGCTGGGATGTTCTACCACTTCCATCCGCTTGCGGGGTCGGGGAATATCAACTTCTAGAATTTGACCAATCTTGGATTCTGGCCCATTGGTGAGCATTACAATTCGGTCAGATAACAGTACCGCCTCATCGACATCGTGAGTCACCATGACGGCGGTGACTTGGTTTTCTTCGCAAATTTTCATCAGCTGTTCTTGCAAGTTCCCCCGCGTCAGTGCATCTAATGCACCAAACGGTTCATCTAATAGGAGTAACTTGGGACGAATCGCGAGGGCGCGGGCGATCGCTACCCTTTGTTTCATTCCACCGGATAATTGAGCGGGTGGCTTATCGGCAGCATGACGCAACCCTACCATATCGATATGCTGCTCAACGATTGCTTTGCGTTCCCCGGCTGGCAAATCTTTCATCACCGAGTTTACAGCTAACGCAATATTTTCCCGTACTGTGCGCCAAGGCAATAGCGAATAATTTTGGAATACTACCATCCGGTCAGGGCCAGGTTTAGTAATGCGTTGTCCTTCCAGCGTCACTACACCTTCAGTTGGCAAATCCAAACCCGCCACCATGTTTAACAAAGTGGATTTACCACAACCGGAGTGTCCAATCAGAGAGACAAATTCTCCCTTTTTTATCTGGAGGTCAATTCCTTTGAGGGCGACATAGGTGCCACCTCCGGTTAACGAAAAAACTTTATCAATTTGGTCAACGGCAACAAAAACGCTCATGGTAGTTGGTGATTGGTAATTGGTAATTGGTGATGACTAACGGGTGATTGGTAGTAGGTAATAGGTAGTAAGTAGGCGCTTTTTACCCATTACCCAGTCCCTACTTCTGTCCTTCGGGTAAAATCCGCGTTTCGATCCAACCCATCGCTTTATCTAGCAGCAGACCAACAACACCGATGTAGATTAAAGCCAAGATAACTTCGCTAACTGCGTTATTCTGATAAGCTTCCCAGATAAAGAAGCCAATCCCGACAATCCCGGACATCACAATTTCTGCTGCGATAATTGCCAACCAAGCCAAACCGATTGCAATTCTCAAACCTGTGAAAATGTAAGGTAAAGCAGCAGGAATGAGAATATTGAAGAAGTATTCTTTCCGTGAAAGCTGCAAAACTTTGGCGACGTTGTTGTAATCTTGGGGGATTTGCTTCACTCCTACCGCTGTATTAATCAAGATAGGCCAAATAGCGGTGATAAAAATTACGAAAAGGGCGGCTGGTTCGTTTTGGCGCAATGCTGCCAAAGAAATTGGCACCCAAGCTAGAGGCGGTACGGTTCGCAATAACTGGAAGATGGGATCTAAAGCTTTGGACATCATTTTATTTGTACCAATCAAGATGCCCAAGGCAATACCAATAATCGCTGCTAAGGAGTAACTAATAGCGACTCGTTGTAAACTAGCGAGAATCTGCCAAAACAAACCTTTGTCCGTACCGCCTCGGTCATAAAAAGGCCAGAAAATTAGTATCCAAGTATCTTTGACAACCTGTATTGGCCCTGGTAGCGTTGCACCTGGAGTCCAAGAAAACAGCTGCCACGCGCCGAGGAAGATAGCGATCGCAATAATTGGCGGTATCAGGTCAGGAAATTGTTTGTTCAGACGGGATAACCAGGTGTTCTGGGAAGCAGTTGCAGGGCGTCTTTGTAGCGTTGTCATGGACAGGGTTCTCCTAAACTTTACTAATGGGTAATCGGTCTATTGGTTGTTGCCCGTGGTCTATTGTTTGTTATCAACTAACTGCTGACAACCGACTAAGCTCTCACCTTCTTGATTTTCAGTTGTTGCAGGTAAGCTGTGGGATTCTCTGGGTCAAACTTGACACCATCAAAAAATTCTTCAACGCCACGAGACGTACTTGTAGGAATGTCCGCAGCAGAAATTCCGGCTTCTTTGGCAGCTTCTCGCCAAATGTCTTCCCGATTGACTTTATCAATAAGGGCTTTAGCATTTGCCAATGCAGATTCAGGCAAAAATCCCCAGCGGACGCTTTCTGTGATAAACCAAAGATCGTGGCTCTTATAAGGATAAGAAACACTTCCTTTTTCATCTTTCCAGTAAAGAGATGCCATTGATTTATCATCAATGATGCGACCGTCGCCCATGTCATATTTCCCCTGAAATGGTTCGGCTAAAATTTCGGATGGAAGATTAAAATAATTTCGTTCGCCAAGGATTTCAGCGGCTTCTTTCCGGTTGTCAAAATTATCTAACCACTGCTGCGCTTCCATCAGACCTTTCAAAAGTGCTTTGGTAGCTTTGGGATTCTTGTCAACCCACTCTGCTTTCATAGCAAAGTATTCTTCTGGGTGGCACTTCCAAATTTCCGCTGTCAATGCTGAAATGAAGCCAATCTTATCTTTAACAATTCGATAAGGCCAGGGGTCGCCTGTACTGAAAGCATCCATCGTTCCCGTCTTCATATTGGCAACAGTTTGAGCAGAGGGTACGGGAATTAATTTAACTTCCGTATCTGGATCGATGCCGTTTCCTGCTAACCAGTAGCGAATCCAGAAATCCTGATTAACTTGTGAAAAAGTATAAGCAGCGGTAAAAGGAGTTTTTGCGGATTTTAGTCCGTCAAAAAATGCCGTCGCTTTGTCCATTTTTAACTCAAGACCTTTTCCGAGATGCTTGCTAGCAATCGCGATTCCATTTCCATGAGTAATCAACTGAGCCAGCACGTACATGGGAATTTTCTGATTACCTTTGGTGATTAAGCCTTCAGTAATGAGATGCGGCATTGGCATCTGATATTGACCACCATCAACGCCGCCACCCGCTGAACCTATTTCGGTGTTATCCCGCATAGAACCCCAGGAAGCTTGCTTGGAAAGCTCAACTCCAGTCATGCCATACTTGGCAAAGAAGCCTTTTTCTTGAGCAATAATAAAAGGAGCTGCTTCTACAATTGGGATATATCCTAGTTTTACTTTATTAGTTTCCGGTGCTTGTTCTGGGCTAATGTTAGCGGCAGGCGTTGTCTGTGCTTGCGTTCTGTTGCTGAATTCCGGGGGATTTCCTAAACAGCCTTTGAGCAATAAAGACCCCATTGCGGATGCTCCAGCAGTTAGGATAAATTTGCGGCGTGAAAGTTTAGAAAATTCGCTCATAAAGTCTCCTTCCTACAATCTGGTTTAGTATTTTGAACGGAAGAGCTATCTTAATTAAAAGAACGCTTTTTGAACGCAAAAGCCATGCCAATTAGAGGCATACAAAACCGATTTCCTAGAAGGGTCAAAGGTTCAATGCACTAAAATTGACGGTTGTTTGCTACAACCAAGTCGCGAACCTAGTGATAGATTTACGACAATTAGCTTTTGAAAAATTTGCTGAGGTTGGTCGCGCTAGCTTCTTTGCGTCAGGTAACGCTGCTTTTCCTCTGCGTTAAAGGTAAATATATCACCTTGATTAGTGAGCGCCTAGCTAAAAAGCGTTACTTATCAGTGGAATCTTCAATGGTATTTATAAATTTTTTCTTTAGATTAGACGCCATAATCAGCTAAACCAATAGGCTGATTAACGGGTGATTATCTAAACTCCTGAATTTGAGCTAAAACCTAATTCAAGGCAGCGCGATCGCTCAAATTGCATACATCAGGCAGACTTGTTAATGAAAAATCCAATGGTAATCATAGAAATTTCCTTGGATGTCATCGCTCGACCGAATAAACAGCCTAATTAAGTTTTACTTATTTAACCGATTTAATGTGGTTTATCAATTTTCCTCAACTTGAGGCGAGCGCTGATGCTGAATGTATTGATCCCTCTAGCCTGTCGGGAGAGCTAAATTCATCTTCTATTTCCGCCTAACACACCAAGCAGACTGGCGATCTTGGTAGATTACGATGTGAAGCGAGCAGCCAGGTTGTGGTTGGGTTTCGCTCCCACACAAGCCTAACGAACGGCTTTTCAAAGGTTTCAAGAGTTTTGGAGAGTCTTGCAGCTCGAAACCTCGTCCCCAACTCTCTCTTTGCTTGCAGGGAATAGCCGGGGTGGGGTAAAACTGGACTGCATCCAAACCAGAATTGCTGTATGCGAAAACTAAAATATTACGTAGCTTGCACCATTGATGGGTTTATTGCCCACGAAGACCACACAATTGATGGTTTTCCTTCGGAAGGCGAACACATAACCGATTATCTCGAATCGCTCAAGCAGTTTGATGTCGTTTTAATGGGACGCAGGACATACGAGTTCGGGCTAAAGCTCGGCGTGACTAATCCTTATCCAGCGATGAAGCAGTACGTTTTCTCCCGGACGATGAAGGAAAGCCCCGATGAGAATGTTGAACTCGTTTCGGACAATATTGCTGAATTGGTCAGGAAATTGAAAAATGAAACCGGCAAAGACATCTACCTTTGCGGTGGCGCGAATTTAGCGACAATGCTTCTTGGCGAAAACTTGATTGACGAGATCATCCTGAAGTTGAGTCCGGTACTATTCGGTTCGGGCATTCCACTTTTTTCCGGAGTCATCAGGCAAACTGCTTTAGAACTCACCAACAGCAAAATCTATGGAAATGGGATCTTATTGCTTCATTATCGCGTGCAGAATTGAAGCGCTAAGACTTATAGATTAGAAGGATTAGAAGAGATGGTGGTTAGGCGATCGCAAATTCCCAAGCCTGATGCATTGATGAAACTAAAAAAGTTCATCGGGAGTAAGAGACTCTGATTGCAAGTCATAACGAGTAAGGCTTGACATCCAAAAACCTTTTGCAGGGTTTTGCACTTATGAATTTATTAGAAAATACTAATGCTGCCATTGCGGCATAATTAGTAGTTAGACCACTGCCGCTTGGTGAAGGGTTTGTGTAAAACCCGCTGCAAGCAATCCTTTTTTTCATGAAAATTGCATTTGACTTTGCCGATCCGGATCAAGCTACCAAGTTCCCCAGCCATGGTTGGGCTAGAAATAGCCAGGGAACTAAGCTTCTATGGTTGCCAGTTCTTCGATTGGTACATCAGGCTCCAATTATTCGCAAGGCAAATGGTGTGTCAGACAATTTGTCTCCTAGTCAATGGTCAGAAATTAGGGCTTTCGTTGAAACAATAAGGCGTCTTGTTCTCATACTTCGGGAGCTTCACAAGTGTGTTCGGATTGGGTCAGATCCGGAGTTCGACGAGCAGGATCAAGAGAAGTGGAATGCCAGCCAGGAAGCGATTTTGTTAATCCCATTGTTTGTTGACCAGGCTTTCGTTTATACCAGGAGGATTGCAGACCATTTCGCTAAGGCAAGCCGTCACGTTCTTTTCAAGAAGTCTGGCTCAGCGCCATGGGAGTATAAGAATCTTCGATCGGTTGTTGCTGACCGAGCCAAGTTGCAGCGACTATCTCCAATTTGTGACCTCGACTGTTTACAAAGAGCTTTTGAAAACCACTCAGGTTGGCTTGACAAACTCCGAAAATCTCAAAGCTCTAGTAATGAGAGTGGCGGAACACAAAAAGGCATTCGCGATATCATCGAACATGGTTCGACTAATGTCACCGTATCCCATCACAAATTAGGTGATGATCCATGGGAAGTGATTGCTAGTCTTGAAGAACTTGGTGCCTATTCTACCTTTCGGACAGATTTGCTTCCTACACTGAAAGATATTATTGCTGGGCTTAGCTGTCTTTGGACGGAAGTTTGTATTGCTACTAATCTGCCAAAAGCTGAGTGTCAGTGGGTTGCACCTTATGGCGATGCAGTATTACTTACGGGAAACGATGAAGATTTCACTGGCTTCTGGCCCGAAATAAAAAGCTAGAGACAGGTTCAGTGGTTGGGTGACAGATGCCAAACTGCGGCGAAATATGCTGGGTTGCATAAGTCAGCTGCCACAACCGGAAACTTCAGAAAACTTTTGGGTGCTTTACTGGTACAAGGAGCAATCTCAGGGAGAGAGTTAGGCGCGATCGCTCAAAATGAATGATTCCCTGGAAACAGCACTGCTTGGGACGCGATCGCATTTAACCGTCGCCAAGGAAACGGGGAGCGAACTGTATTTGCATCTCCTTGCGCGATCGCATCCAATTTAATTTATGACTCAGTAACACTCACCGCAGCCCTGAGAATTGCTAAAATTTGCATCATTTATCTTTCAGGGGGAGTGATGACAAACTGGCAAATCATTAGTGGTGGAGTAACGGCTCCTAGAGGGTATCGGGCGGCTGGAATCGCCGCCGGACTAAAGCCTTCAGGCTTACCGGATTTAGCGCTAATTTATTCAGAGGTAGAAGCGATCGCAGCAGGCGTTTTCACCACCAGTCAAGTACGCGCTGCCTGTGTCGATTATTGCCGTCAGCACCTCTCTACCAAACACAGCGCCCACGCAATTCTCTGCAACGCTGGGCAAGCCAACGCCGCCACGGGTTCCCAAGGTTGGATTGACGCGATTGAAAGCGCTCAGATGTTGGCTCAAATACTGAATATTTCCTCTGACTCTATCTTGTTGGCATCTACGGGCGTTATTGGGCAACGAATTAAGATGGATGCCCTGCGAGATGGAATTCCTAAATTGGTCGCTGCTGCTTCTGAAACCGGCGGCGATGCAGCAGCCCAAGCGATCGTCACTACCGATTTAGTGACGAAATCGATTGCGTTAGAGACCACTTTTGGCGATCGCCCGGTGCGAATAGGCGGTATGGCAAAGGGATCTGGGATGATTCATCCCAACATGGCGACGATGCTAGCTTTTGTCACTTGCGATGCGGCGGTTGCTCCTTCTCTCTGGCAAAAAATGGTGAGTCGAGCCGCTGACCAAAGTTTTAACCAAATTACCGTAGATGGCGATACCAGTACCAACGATACGCTGATCGCCTTAGCAAATGGGGAATCTCGCACCCCAGCGATTACCGAGATGGGACCAGACGCCGAGAAATTAGAGGCGATGCTGACTGAAGTTTGCCAATATTTAGCGAAAGCGATCGCCCGTGATGGCGAAGGGGCTACCTGCTTAATTGAAGTGCAAGTTACCGGCGCATCTGATGAAAAAGCTGCCCGTCAGGTTGCCAAAACGGTTGTCGGTTCATCCTTAGTTAAGTCAGCCGTGTTTGGGCACGATCCAAACTGGGGAAGAATTGCAGCAGCGGCGGGTCGTTCCGGAGTGCTGTTCGATCAAGAACATCTCCGCATTCAGCTAGGGGACTTCTTATTGATGGAAAATGGTCAACCGTTGCCCTTCGATCGGGCGGCGGCGAGTGCTTATTTAAAACAAGCGGCGTCGGCGTCGGCAAAAGAGGTTCTCAGCACTGATTCCAGCAATGACTTAATGCAAGTAGAGTCGGGTGAACCTGTTGCGTTTAGTCGTCCTGCATCGCCGACTGATTTTAAAGATCAGACCGTTGCGATCGCGCTGAGCATCGGAAATGGTTCGGGTTCTGGTATCGCTTGGGGCTGCGACTTGAGTTATGACTATGTAAAGATTAACGCTGAGTACACAACCTGAGTTTTGAGGAATTTGACCGATCTGTTCTGATTGCAATCCTGCCAACTCTCGCTAAGGTAAATAGGATGAAAACTGAAACAACCAAAAATATTATCAAATTTCAACCCTATAAGTTTGCCTTTGAGCGCATGGAAGAGCGCATTGGCTGGATAAGAGCGATCGCATACTAGGCAAACTTCAATTAAAAAGCTGCTGTATCCAAGATACAGCAGCAACTAAATTAAATTCGGTTTTTATTCACTTATGCTTTGACTGCAACTTTCTGCTGCTGTTTGCGCTTCAGGGAACCTGCACCCATAGCACCAAATGCTAACAGACCTAATACAGAAGCAGGTTCAGGAACAGGAGCTGTTTCAGTGTAAGCACCTTTTTTGCTAATCGTTAACTTTGAATCAAGCCCACTATCGAGCAAATTGAGAACCCCATACCCTACAGTGTAAATTCCATCTGCGGTGAAAGTATAAGTAGTATTGACTCCGTTGGCTTCACCATAATTACCTGATAGAGCAACATCACCTAGTTTCTGGATAACAGAACCGATGGAGAAAAAGGAAAAATCATTGTATGGCAGGTAGTCACCAGCGTTAAACTTCCAATCAAAACTAAATACATCTCCTGCTTTGGCTTTGATTGTTGTTTTCAGAGCAGAACCATTAGTAGCATTTTGACCTTGAACAGCGTCTAAACTACCTGCATTTAAGCCCAAGAATTGCTCTATCTCGGAATCAGATGTCCCAGAAGAATTTAAGATGGCCTCTCCATCGCTTGTTGTAACACTACCAATTGTCTGGGTGTTTGCAGGATTAAAGGTAAAACTTGCAGCATAGGAGGGAGTAGTACTCAAGACAGCAGCTAAACTCGCTAAGCTAATTCCAGCAGTTTTTAAAGTAGCAGCCATTGGTAATTTTTTCAGTGAATTTGCGTTAGTCATTAGTTTCCTGTCTCTACGGTGAACGTTAATGCCAAAGTTAGTTTGAGGTAAGCTTTCCTTTCAGAATCGCTCCACACTTCTCAGAAATCCAAGCGAATCTTTCCCATCTCTTCAAGCAATGCTTGAGAGGTTGGGTAAGAGCGATTGCAAGTATCAAATTATGTAGATGCTTTTAGCAATTAGCTTGCTTGTGAATTTTTTGAGCTTTAGTGCGCTCGCTTGTTGAATTAAGAATGACACACCTTTTCTGGCGTTCGCAAGCACCTACACTCGATCCTCATCAAAAAAATACATACTTTAGATAGATGCAATCACTGTATACACTGAATTTTTTAATCCCTAAAGCATACAGTACGAGGGCTTACCGCCTTAAAGGATACGTCTTTAGATAGAGGCTAAGATAAAGTTCCTGTGAAGGTTAGGGCTAGCGCTGGCTATGTTTAAGAGACTGTTTGTAAATAGATAGGAAGCAGCGGTGCGCCAAGAGATAAGAATCCTGACTCGCGGCTCTGAAAGATTGCCTGAAAATCACGAAGGGGTGATTTATGTAGTCCTGAGCCGATTGATGCTCCAGCGCTTGACGCAGAATCGCCGAACGGGGAAAGCGAAAACAACTTAATTAACATTTACTAGCACTTTCTGAAGAAAGTGTTTTCGTGGAATCAATTATGATTGCGGAAAGCATCATCTAGATCGGCTTCTGAGTTACTTAGTTGTTAGACTGAAAGAAGCTGGAGAAACTCATCAGTTTACAAATAAAGAAACCTTTCTAGGAAGATTGATTCAGGAATGGAAAAGGCGGGATGAGAAAGTTCCGTATAAAACTAGGGAAGATTTGATTGATGCTGTGAGGCTCTGGAGCTACGACCGGAATGAATGCGCTCATGGTCTTGTGAAATCTCGACCTGGCGACCCGACTACATCGGTAGAAGAGTTTACCAAAAAAGCTTCTAACTGTGCAGTCAATGGGAAACAGCTAGCCCGTGATATCTGTAGCTGGACGCAAAGCAAAAAATCAAAAATTAGAAAGACGAAAGTCCAAGCGCCTGAATCAATCGATACACCCACACAGCCTGCTTGTTCTGATTTAATTTAAGACGATCGCTTTCACCAAGCGATCGCTGAGTGCCCCATGAAATTACCAACACACGCATTGTCCTCCCTAGGAGGATCGATAATGTATGTTCAGAAAAATGGAGTTGCTTTGCCTTGCTATCATGTTGGGAATCGCCTTGCTGCCCAAACAAACACTGGCGCAAGAGTCATCTTACTTAGAATCGCGGATTTCTAGATTGGAATCCGAAACTTATCAATTGCGATCGCAAATGCGATCGCAAATAAATCAGCTACAGTCGCAGTTACAAGGACAGAACCAGTCCCCCTCTGGAAGAACCGGCTCAACGAAACCAGCGCCTCCTATCGCCCCTAGAGGCAATCGACCCGCCTCAGCAGACCCCATGTTTGACCGCCTAGCCACTCTGGTAATCGAACTCAAGCAGCGTATCAACAAACTAGAAGCACAAGTTGCTGAATTACAAAAACAACGCCGTTGAAACTCCCCACGGCTATAAGCCGGGGGATGCTTTCACCTCAGGGATTTCCATGAATTTATCCTCCCAAAGGTACTGCGGCGAAGAATTGGGTAGAAGCCAAACAATTTTAGATTTTTTAACTAAAACCTGGTGCATCTACGCTCCTGATAAATTCCCAGCAATTTCTCGATCCCGACAAAGCAACCTTTGATCGGGGAACCGCTAATCTTAAGCTTGGGTAAGGATTTCGACGCCTTCCTCAGTAACAGCCACCGTATGCTCAAACTGAGCGGAGAGCTTGCGATCGAGTGTGACAGCGGTCCACCCATCGTCGAGAAGCTCGACTTCCCAAGTTCCCTCATTAATCATCGGTTCAATCGTAAAAACCATGCCTGGTCTCAGACGCTTCCCGGTTCCGCGTCTACCATAATGGAGGATCTCTGGTGCAGTATGGAAAATGCGGTGAACACCGTGTCCCGCGAAGTTCCGCACCACTGAAAAACCTTCTCCTTCAGCGTACTCTTGAATCGCTGCCCCAATATCGCCAATCCGCGCCCCCGGCTTGACTTCAGCAATTCCTCTGTTTAGGCACTCCAGCGTCACCTCAACCAACTTTTTCGCGATGGGTGAGGGCTTCCCGACAAAAAACGTCTTAGAGGTATCGCCGTGGTAGCCATCCACCAGCGGCGTCACATCAATGTTAATGATGTCTCCTTCTTTGAGAACCTGTTTAGCGCTGGGGATGCCGTGACAGACCACTTCGTTGATACTGGTGCAAAGAGACTTGGGAAATCCCTTGTAGCCCAGCGGGGCGCTTTTCGCTTTGTGAGCCAAAGTCCAGCGTTCGGCTTCATCGTTGATTTCTAGGGTACTGACTCCTGGCTTGACCATCGGTTCTAGATGGTTGAGGAGTTCAGCCGCCAAGCGTCCAGCCTGACGCATTTTATCTAACTCCCGGTTTGACAACAGCTCAATTGTTTCGCTTTTCATCTGTAATATATTTCCTTGATTTTCTAGTGGCGATTAGCTGCTTGTGAGGCAAGAGAAGGCGTCTCATTTGCAGCTAATTCGTGTATCTGGGAATGCAGAGTAGAGGCGCTGCTTCCCCCTGGCTCTGTTTCTGGTGCGTTCTGGAGTGGTTTATTTCTGGGCGTGAATCACCTGCAAACTTCCACCTGCATGGAGAGTCGGTTCTTCCACCAGATTAAACCCAATCTCCTGCAACAACCCAGCCAAATCCGTCTTTAACAGCTGCCAAGCGGTTTCTGTTTCAAACAGCCACAAAAATAGGGAGATTGGAGGCCAAAATAGCGGATTTGTGGGACGATGAAAATCGACTAAGGCAAAGATACCTTCCGGTTTTAGTACCCGGTAGACTTCTTGGAGAATTTGCCGCAATCGATCGGGTTCCATTTCATGCATAGCAGCACGTTTGTGAATCGATCGTTAACCCTTGCAAAGGTAGTTGACGAAATCTTGCTTCCCCGCCTACACTCACAGCAGCTAAACGAGCGATCGCATCATACAACCACTGGTGTTGATAACTCCAAGTCCTTAAAATAGTAGCCACTACTCCACTCCTAGTTAAAATCTGTATCTCTTATTGCAGACCCGAACCTTTAAAAGAATATTATTGTTAAAATCAGTAACGAAAATGAAAGATTTGGAAACTGTAACCGCTATGGGTCGTGTAGGAGTTTTGCTACTAAATCTGGGTGGGCCGGATGATTTAGAGGATGTTGGGCCTTTTCTGTTTAATCTGTTTTCCGACCCAGAGATTATCCGCATACCCTTTTCTGGGCTACAGAAACCCTTAGCGTGGCTGATTTCCACCTTAAGAACCAAGAAATCGCAAGAAAACTATCAGGTCATCGGGGGTGGCTCCCCACTGCGACGGATTACAGAAGCCCAAGCAGAAGCGCTTCAGGCAAAATTGCAGCAACAAGGACAAGAAGCGAATATTTACATCGGGATGCGTTACTGGTATCCCTTTACAGAAGAAGCGATCGCTCGCATCAAACGCGACGCCATAGAACACCTGGTAATTCTCCCCCTCTACCCTCAATTTTCCATCAGCACCAGCGGTTCCAGCTTCCGCCTTTTAGAAAGACTATGGCAGGAAGACCCAGCACTTAGCCGGATTGAATACACCGTTATTCCCTCCTGGTATCAGCAACCCAGCTACTTGCAAGCAATGGCTGAGTTGATTACCCAAGAACTCAACCAATTTCCCAATCCCGACCAAGTTCATCTCTTTTTTAGCGCTCACGGCGTTCCCGTCAGCTACGTTGAAGAAGCCGGAGATCCCTACCAAAAAGAAATTGAGGACTGTACTGCTCTAATTATGCAGACCCTCAATCGACCTAATCCCCACACCCTGGCTTATCAAAGTCGAGTCGGGCCAGTTGAGTGGCTTAAACCCTACACTGAAGACGCCCTAAAAGAACTGGGAGCCAAGGGAGTCGAACATTTGTTAGTTGTACCGATTAGCTTCGTCTCCGAGCATATCGAAACCCTACAAGAAATTGACGTCGAGTACCGCGAACTGGCAGAAGAATCTGGCATCCACGACTTCCGCCGCGTGCCAGCGCTAGATACTCATCCCCGCTTTATTGAAGCAATGGCGACTTTGGTGATTGATGCTCTCGACGCCCCCAGCTTGAAGCTATCCCAAGTCACACAGCTCAAAAAGAAAGTCAAAATGTATCCCCAAGAGCGCTGGGAGTGGGGCATGACCACAGCAGCAGAAGTCTGGAACGGACGGCTGGCAATGCTTGGCTTTCTTGCCTTAGTAATCGAGTTAATTAGCGGTCGCGGCCCTCTACACTTTGTCGGACTAATGTAAAAACTAAAAATAAAACAAAAAAGTAAAAAAGCCAAACTAAAAACAAACAATCCTTTCTTTTGCCTTTTTACTTTTGCTTTCCTTTAGTCGGGTTGCTGATAGTGTCCCCTAGAGCGTTTTTGTCCTCGATACCAGCGATACCATTCCTTAGAGCTGCGAATAGCCAGCCACAACAAAAGTAAGGCGATGAGTCCTCCATGCTTGGGCGCATCGAAGGCGAAGACCACCAAGACAACGCACAGAACATCTTGCAAAAAGACGACCCACAGCGGTAGACGCCGCAAGCGGTAGAACCAGCCGACCTGAACTAGCTGGAGGACGAACGCTAATAAGCTGCCCACCACAGCAACTATCCAGAGAAGGCCAGTGGAAGCGCCAGCAATTTGGGCAACGGCAACGCCCATAATCGCTCCGACAATTGGGCTGAAAAGTAGCTGGATCAGTTGCAGTACGCGCTGACCCAACAGCTTTTTCGAGGCGAACAGCTCAAATAACGACCAGCTGGTTAGCACTCCTAAAACGACAGGAGGAGGAAATCGCGACAGTAGGGGCACGCTTGACCAGAGATTGGTACTATGCAATAGACCAATTACCAGCAAGGGAAGAGCTACTCTCATTCCTGCCGCCGCAGATGCAGAGAGTGCGGCTAAGATTTCAATCATAAGAATTCAGCCGACACAAGAACTGATTGCTTGACATCAGGGCAGACGAGAATTATTTCCTCTGTTTACAGTTTCACACTGCTTTAGAGAGCTTGCCACTAATTTCCAAGATATTTCATAAACAGCGATCGCGCTGATGGGTCATCCCCCCTCCCCCGCCGTCCTAAGCTCTACTTAAACCGGAATTGTGTCGCTTATTCTTAAAATGTTACATATAATACAGTTTTTTTTGTGTTTTAATGTTGGTAGGGAAAGTTAAGCGTCTTCCGAGAAAGAAAATTAATTGCAATACGTGCGACGCGCACACTTATTAAGTCGGTAAAAATAAACAAAAAATCCTCACTTTGCTGAGAAACTCGACGATGAGCAACTCGCAAAATTCCCTATTGAAAAATAGGTTTAGAGAGGGTTCGGTTTTTGCCTACTTAATTAAGAACCCTAGCCAAAGCAATCGTTTTCTATTGCGAGAATCTACTGAAACAGGTGGTGTAATTAAACATTACTTGTAGGGTTTGTAATGGGTAATTGGTTATGCTGCATACCAGTTAACTTTTTCACTTCCAATCCTCAAGAATTAGCTTAATTTGCACCATTCTGCTTTTCTTAAAGTGAAATTTGTATTTGCATACCAGCTTGATTGTGCAACAGGAGGAATCGTGGGATGTCAGACTCATTATTTGCTGATGCTAGCCAAAGATTAGAACAAGCCCTAAAATTTGTTTCTATTTCCGACGATGCAGCCGAACACTTAAAATATCCAAAAGCCAGTTTAGCCGTTTCAATTCCTGTCCGGATGGATAACGGTACTTTGAGGATTTTTCAGGGCTATCGTGTCCGTTACGATGATACCAGAGGTCCGACTAAAGGAGGGGTACGCTATCACCCCAATGTTTCAATGGATGAAGTGCAATCCTTAGCCTTTTGGATGACTTTTAAGTGTGCTGTGTTAAATTTACCGTTTGGCGGAGCGAAAGGGGGAATAACGCTGAATCCGAAAGAACTCTCGAAGATGGAGTTAGAAAGGCTAAGTCGCGGTTATGTGGATGCGATCGCAGACTTTATTGGCCCTGACGTGGATATTCCAGCACCCGACGTATACACCAATCCCATGATTATGGGTTGGATGATGGATCAATACAGTATCATCCGCCGTCAAATTACTCCAGCCGTTGTCACCGGCAAACCGTTAACAATGGGGGGTAGTTTAGGCAGAGATACTGCTACCGCTATGGGTGCTTTCTTTGTGATTGAAAGCATCATGAGCAAAGTTGACCGGCTCCCTCAAGAGACAACCGTAGCCGTTCAGGGATTTGGGAATGCT
Source organism: Trichocoleus sp. ST-U2 (assembly GCF_039961875.1). NCBI lineage: Bacteria > Bacillati > Cyanobacteriota > Cyanophyceae > Leptolyngbyales > Trichocoleusaceae > Trichocoleus > Trichocoleus sp. ST-U2. The sequence continues at coordinate 17,788 of NZ_JAMPJY010000032.1, forward strand.
GGTGCAGAGATAGCAGAATTACTCTACAAAGCCGGATATAAAGTTGTTGCGGTTAGCGATTCCCAAGGTGGTGTCTATTCCAAAAAAGGTTTAGATATTCCCAGTATTCGGCAATATAAAGTCTCCAGCAGAGGTATTAAAGCCCTCTACTGCCAAGACACCGTTTGCCACATGGATGAACACGAAGTCATCAGCAATGAGGAACTTTTAGCTTTAGATGTGGATGTCTTGATTCCCGCCGCCTTAGAAAATCAAATTAATGAGGCGAATGTCAAGGATATCAAAGCAAAGTATATCTTTGAAGTTGCTAACGGCCCGATTAGTTCAGCCGCTGACAGAATTTTGGAAGAACGGGGAATTTACGTCTTTCCCGATATTTTAGTTAATGCGGGCGGCGTTACAGTCAGCTACTTTGAATGGGTACAAAATCGCAGCGGACTTTATTGGACGCTCAAAGAAGTCAATCAACGCTTAATGGAAAAAATGGTCGAAGAAACTGAGAAAATTTGGGCAATTTCTCAGGAACTAGCCATTCCAATGCGAACAGCAGCTTACGTCCATGCTTTAAATCGGTTGGGAGAAGCTATCAACGCCAAGGGTACGCGAGACTATTATCTCAACGGTCGAGTTTATGCATAGTCCGTAAGTTAACGAGAGGCGGCGCTATCTAGGGCAGGGGATACCTCTGCCCTATTTCGTTGATATCATCCATCTGAAACCCCCAGCCATCGGCAAACTGCCCATTGCAGTTTATGGCGTAGATAGACAAAAACGTAAATACCTTGAGATTGGAAAAGCTCGGTCTGGAATCGAGAGTAATCTAGGATACCTGTTTAAGTCTTGCCATTGGATAGGGACATCCAGCCGCTTTTTAGAGTATCAAGTTAGATTTATAGAAAAAGCTAATTGCAATGCCTATTGTCTCGGCTGAGAAACTGAGCAAAGTCTACCCAGTGGCGGTTAAAGAACCCGGACTTAAGGGGACATTACAGCACTTTCTGCGCCGCACCTACCGCGAGGTAAAGGCGGTTCAAGATGTCTCCTTCGAGATTGAACCGGGGGAAGTAGTGGGGTTTTTAGGTGCCAATGGCGCGGGAAAAACGACGACTCTGAAGATGCTCACGGGGTTAATCCATCCCTCCGCAGGGAATGTAAGAGTGGCGGGACAGGTTCCTTTCCAGCGTCAGGCGTCCTTTTTAAAACAAATTACGCTAGTGATGGGGCAAAAACAGCAGTTGCTCTGGGACTTGCCAGCGATGGACTCGCTGAGGATAAACGCCGCTGTTTATAACATCTCCGACAAAGAGTTTCGGCGGATGGTGGGGGAACTGACGGAGATGCTTTCACTGCAAGGCAAGCTGAATCAGCCGGTGCGGAAGCTTTCTTTAGGGGAACGAATGAAGGCTGAGTTGCTAGCAGCACTCCTCCACCAGCCCAAGGTACTGTTCTTGGATGAGCCGACGCTGGGGCTGGATATCAATGCTCAGGTGGGGGTGCGGGAATTTTTGCGGGAGTACAATCAACTCTATGGAGCGACGATTCTCTTAACCAGCCACTACATGGCAGATATCACGGCTTTGTGTCAGCGGGTGCTACTGATTCATCAAGGTCAGCTAATTTATGATGGTAGTTTGGATGGACTCCTAGACCGCTTTGCCCCCTACCGCGAGGTGAAAATAGAGTTGACGCATCCGCTACCCAAAGACGATCTTGAAAGGGGAAGTTTGGCATCTTTAAAGTCTTATGGCGAAATCAAAGCGGTAGAAGGTCAAGTGGTGCGGTTGCTGGTGCGGCGGGAGGCGCTGACACGCACAGTCGCTAAAATTTTGGCGGAAATGGATGTATTGGATTTGGCGGTGACTGACCCGCCGATTGAAGAAGTCATCGGTCAGGTGTTTCGGGCGGGAGTCGTTGTATGAGTTCAGCAATTAGAACCGCCAAAACTTTGCTGATAGCTTATTACGCTCATATGGTGGAGTATCGGGCAGAGTTATTTTTGTGGGCGTTATCAGGTTCTGTGCCCTTCATCTTGATGGGGATTTGGATGGAAGCAGCATCGCAAGGTGGACAATTTGGACTGTCGCCAGTAGATTTTGCCCGCTATTTCATTGCAGCTTTTCTGGTTAGGCAGTTTACGGTTGTTTGGGTGATTTGGGAATTTGAGAAGCAGGTGGTACAAGGGACGTTGTCTTCTCGGCTGCTGCAACCCTTAGACCCGGTGTGGCATCATGTCGCTTCTCATCTTTCCGAACGCCTTGCCCGTTTACCGTTCATTGCGGGGTTGATAATCTTGTTTTTCACTCTCTACCCGAAGGCTCTTTGGTTGCCGAGTGTGGGGACAATTTTATTATTTTTCGGGGTGTTAGCGATCGCCTTCACGCTCCGCTTTCTCATCCAATACACGTTTGCTCTGTTTGCTTTTTGGACGGAACGCGCTAGCGCCATCGAGCAATTCTGGTTTTTGCTGTATCTGTTTCTTTCTGGCGTTGTGGCACCCCTAGAAGTTTTTCCGCCAGCGATGCGTGAGGTGGTGCTGTGGACGCCATTTCCCTATCTGGTGCATTTCCCGGCGGCCTTGTTGGTAGGGTTGCCAGTGGATTTAGGGCGGGGTTTGTTGGCAATGTTCGGTTGGTGTTTGCTGTTTTTTGTCTGGAATCGTTGGATGTGGCGGCGGGGATTGAAACAATATTCGGGGATGGGGGCGTAGGAAGAAAGAGGGGAAGAGTGCGATCGCTCTCGCAGTCTTGCTAGGACTAAATCGCGTTACTTTCAAATTGGCACACCTTGCAACCTTGAGAAGATGCAACGATATCTACGGGTACTAAAGCTATTTTGGAGTACAGCGATCGCTGCCGAACTTGAATACCGGGTTAATTTTGTTCTAGCAGCACTCAGTAGTTTGGGAAACTTAGCCGGTAGTATGTTTGGGTTGTCCTTGTTTTACCGCAATGGTTACACCTTTGAAGGGTGGAAATGGGAGGAAGCTTTGGTTGTGCTAGGAGTTTTTACGATCCTGCAAGGCTTTTCTAATAGCTTTTTGGTGCCTAATTTAAACCGGATTGTCGATCAGGTTCAGCAAGGGACATTAGATTTTGTGCTGCTGAAGCCCATCAGCAGCCAATTTTGGCTTTCTACCCGCGCCTTTTCTCCTTGGGGACTGCCAGATTTAGTCTTTGGAGGGGTGCTGATTGGCTATGCTGGGGCGCGGTTGGGTTTGAGAATCAGTGACTATTTTTTAAGTACGATTCCGCTACTATTCGGTTTCGCAATTTTGTATAGCCTGTGGTTTATGCTGGGGGCGACTAGCATCTGGTTTGTGAAAATCTACAACGTCACTGAGGTACTCAGAGGCTTTTTAGAAGCTGGGCGATACCCAATGGTTGCTTATCCCGCTGCTTACCGTTTTTTCTTTACTTTCATAGTGCCAGTAGCGTTTTTAACGACTATCCCAGCGGAGGCGATGCTGGGGCGCGTCGAGGTGGGTTGGATAGTGAGTGCGGGAATTCTGGCGTTGGCGCTATTATTCGCTTCGCGGGTTTTCTGGCGGTTTGCACTGCGATTTTATACGAGTGCGTCGAGTTAGAATTACCAGAATTTGCGATCGCTTGTTGAGAACTAACCGTCAGACAGACGATTTCCATCCGGCAATCTTCAATCAATTGAAGGGGTAGAAGACGAAAGCAAAATCAAACAATGGAAACGAAAGAACTCGGACATACGGGTGTCAAAATCAGCGCGATCGCACTGGGTGGAATGCCGATGTCTTTAAGTAGCAGACCCCCAGAATCAGAATCCATCAAAGTCATCCATCGCGCCCTCGATTTGGGCGTGACGCTGATTGATACCGCTGATTCCTACTGCAAAGATGAATCAGATAAGCACCACAACGAAGGCTTAATTAGTAAGGCGCTTTCCTCTTATTCAGGTGATAAGAGTAATGTGATCGTTGCAACCAAAGGCGGACTCATGCGCCCTAATGGTAGCTGGACGCGCAACGGCAACCCTGACCATCTGCGAGAGACAATTCGGATCAGCTTTGAGACTTTGGGGGGAAAGCCGATAGATATTTGGCAATACCACGCACCCGATACAGATTACACGATTGAAGAGTCACTGAAACCAGCCAAAGAAGCTGTAGAACAAGGGATGATCCGGTTTGTCGGCGTCTCTAACTTTTCAGTAGAGCAAATTAAACGCGCCCGTGATGTGGTTGAGATTGTCTCTGTACAAAATCAGTACAATCCTTGGAATCGTCAGCCGGAAGAGGACGGAGTGCTGGAGTATTGCGAAAAGGAACAACTAACGTTTTTACCTTGGAGTCCGTTGGGTGGTAGCCGTCGCGTGGGCAAACTGGAAGATATTGATGCGATCGCTCAACTTGCCCAAGAAAAAGGCGTTTCTGTCTACAATATTGTCCTAGCATGGCTGCGGGCAAAATCTCCAGCCATTGTGCCTATTCCCGGCGCAAGTAAAGTTTCTAGCATTGAAGACTCTGTGCGTGCTGTCGATGTCAAGCTGTCAGATCGAGAAGTTGACCAAATCGACCGCGCTACAGCATCCTGATGATTGTAGGGGCTTACGCATTCCAGCGAAAAAACGCTTGCTGTAACAATAGTTGCTCCGAAGGCTTCGCCCTTCCCACGGCTAGATTGAGGGCGAAGTCTTCGGGTTCAAAAATCAGGGTGTGTAACAGAAGTGTTCGCCTAAATGCGAAAGCCCTACAGGAAATCAGAGAACGAGAAAATAGGTTAAGCTACCGCTAGTTCTGCTTCCTCAGACATTTCTGTGGGAACGCCATCCTGAACCAGAGAAGGCATCTGTCCGCTTTTCTGCATCAGATTTGTCACCATTGCCAACAAAGCATTCACCTTGCGAGTCCGCCACGCATCCACCATCTCTTCTACTGCTGCATCTGGGAGGCGACGCTTTAGCGCTTCTAAAAGATAAGCGGCGTGTCCGGTTTCGTCGTGGGCGATACTGAGGAGTCCCTTTTTCAAGCTAGCGCTGTTCGGTTCATCCTCTGGTAACACATTAGCCATGCGAACGAAGTCTTTGCTGGCATCCAGTTCTAGGATATACGTGCTAGCCATGAACACCACCCAGTCAATATTCTGCGGTTTCAAGCTTTCTTGGGAGTATCCTTCAAAGTAAGCTTCAAAAAAGGGACTGCGGCGGCGTTCATCCGGCTTACCCTCTGGCTTGGCTTCAGCGGCTTTCTTGAAGTCAATGACTTGCTTATTCAGCCGCTTCAGCGCTTGGGCAAAAATTTGACCGTGACGCTTTTCATCAGAGGCGTGGCGGGCAAGTTTTTCAGCTAGCCACGTATCGCCTTCAGCAGCGGCGCGATCGCTTAAGGCTTGCAGAAATGGAACTGAACCTGATTCTGCCAGTTGGAACCCGGCGAGGACGTTTGGGCGCGTTAGAGGATCGCGGATTTGGCGGGCACCAATGTAAGCACTAGCACCCGATCCGGCTAAGTGCAACAGGTAGGTAAAAAAGTTCATGCTGAAATTTTCTTGAGTGTTTAGAGCTAACGGATGATATTCTATCGCTGTTTTTTTAAATAGGGGGTTAGAGAGAATGCTTTTGTTGTTGCCAATGTGGGGTTGTTCGCTGACTCTAAGCTCTTCGCTTTATTGAGCTGAAATACTAAAAAGCATCCCTCCCAGGAAATATTTATTGTAGTTACCTTTGAGGATTTTAGGTTGCAGAAGATTCTAAGCTGAGCGGGCAACAGTTTAACAGGAACTGAGTGTTTCGCTAATTTAAAAGGAATTGTCAATCCTCAAGTAAAAATTTAAAATCAAATAATCTCTGCATTGAAAAGAATAAGATTGCCATGAAAAGTTTACCCGTAATTTCACTGAGTTTTGTTGCGATCGCGACGATTTTCATGTCTTCGGACGCACTCGCAGAAATTTTCAAAACCAGTCGGAGACTATCGGGTTTCTCAACCGATAGTCGTCACTATATTTACCTTGAAAGTTATCGAAACCCGATTACGGAAACGCCTAAAGCACAATTGCAAATCGTAAATGCACCTACAAATTCTTGCGTTGAATATGGCTGTATAGAAACAGAAAATACTCAGGAATCTTCAAGCCCAACGACTCAAGCCGCTGAAACAGAATTACTTAAAAAAACTTCGGTAATTCGGTACAAATTAAAATTAAATCGTCCAGCAGCAGGAAGAAGACTGCCTGCTCTTTCTCGCGTCACCAACCCAGATGGAAGTGAAGTTTATACCTTTTTAGTGAAGAATAAGAAAGACCCTCTACAGGTATTAATGCGGCAAAAATATATCCCATCAGTTGCGTATGGAGGAAATGCGGATACAGATCGTGCTGCCCTACAACTTGAGATTATTTACAACAATCGGAGACGTACCCTGAGCAGCCTGAATACATACCGCGATAATACGATGAAATATGCGCTCAGAGAAGTGCGCTTAGCCCCAAATGGACGCAGTGCGGTTATTCTAATGAATACGATCGAACCTGCTGAACAGGGGGCGGTACAGACGACTTTGGTACAGAGTTTCCCGCTTTAATCCAGCTATAAATTGTCCGGTTTAAAAATGCAATGCCGCCAGAAAATTTAACCGATTATCCCTACTTTAGTGCCCGACGAGTGGTGATGGGGCAGCGAGGTGCTGTGGCAACTAGCCAACCTCTGGCGGCTTTGGCTGGGATGGAAATGCTGATGGCTGGGGGAAATGCGGTGGATGCCGCGATCGCGATGGCGATCGCGCTGACTGTCGTAGAACCCACCTCTAACGGCATCGGTTCAGACGCTTTCGCTTTAGTTTGGGATGGGCAATTGCACGGATTGAATGCTTCGGGGAAAAGTCCTCAGCATCTCAATCTAGACGCTTTTGCTGGGATGCAGCAATTTCCCGATTTGGGTTGGCTGACTGTCACTGTACCGGGTGCTGTGTCGGGATGGCAAAAATTATGGAAGCGTTGGGGAAAGCTACCGTTTGAGCAGCTATTTGTCCCGGCGATTCGATACGCTGAAGAAGGTTTTCCCGTGTCACCGGAGACGGCACGGGCGTGGAAGCGAGCCGAGGCAATCTATTTGCCGCTGATTGCACCGGAGTTTCAGCCATTTAAAGAAGTATTTTTTCCAGAAAATCGGGCACCCGCCGCTGGGGAAATTTGGCGGAGTCAGGTTCATGCCAAAACCCTAAGAGCGATCGCCCAAACGGAAGGGGAAAGCTTTTATCGCGGGGAAATTGCCGAAAAAATCGCTAACTTTGCTGCCAAAACCGGCGGTATTTTAACAGCATCTGACTTGGCAACCCACGCCTGTGACTGGGTGCAGCCGATTTTTACTAACTACCGGGGCATTACCGTCTGGGAAATTCCTCCCAATACTCAAGGCATCGCAACGCTAATGGCTTTGAATATTCTCGAAGGTTATCCCCTACCCGATTATCCCCGCGAATCCGTTTCTAGCTACCATCTGCAAATTGAGGCGATGAAGCTGGCTTTTGCAGATTTACATCAATATATTGGCGATCCTCGGTTTATGGAGGTGCCCCTAGAACACCTGCTAAACAAAGCTTATGCTGACGAACGACGCTGTTTGATTGGACAAGAAGCTGCGATCGCTCAGCCTGGGTTGCCCAAGGGAGGCACCGTCTATCTAGCGGCGGCTGACGGCGAATTGATGGTATCTTTCATCCAATCCAACTACAGTGGCTTCGGAAGCGGCATTCTCGTTCCCGATACGGGCATCGCCCTGCAAAACCGGGCATCGGGATTCACGCTAACTCCCGGACACCCAAATCAAGTGGCAGCCGCTAAACGCCCCTTTCACACGATTATTCCCGGCTTTCTGACGCAAGACAATCAACCTTTAGGGCCATTTGGGGTCATGGGGGCACCCATGCAACCACAGGGACATCTGCAAGTCGTTGTCAACCTCCTAGACTATGGGATGAATCCCCAAGCAGCGCTGGATGCACCGAGATGGCGGTTTGTCGCTGGCAAGACAGTGCTTTTAGAACAGATAGTGCCTCGAAATATCGCTTTAGCTCTGGCCGAACGCGGTCATGATATCCAAATTAGTGCCGAGCCGGGAATGTTTGGCAGAGGTCAGATCATCTTGCGGCAAGGCGGGGTACTGGTTGCCGCCTCCGAACCCCGCGCCGATGGGCTGGCATTAGCCTGGTAACACCTTTCCTTAGAGAGACGCGATCGCATCTCTAAATACCTCCATAGGCTGAGAGGCTCTTGACCAATTTATTATTAACTTTTGTAAATAGCTCTGTAATTTATCTTTACCAAAAGGCCATTCATGAAAAGTTTAGGAAAACTGTTGTTCAGCGTCATCGGTGTTGGTAGCCTGGTCGTTCTCTCTGCTTGCGGCGGTCAGCCTGGTGCAAACACAGCGAACCAAGCTCCGACGGGCGATTCGACCGCAACAACCGAATCACCAGTTGCTGAAGCTCCTGCAACTACTACCTCACCCAGTGCTGAAGTTTCTCCTACTGCCTCCCCTGGTGCTGAAGCCAATGGTGCGGCAACCGAAGACAAAAACCTGGGAGAACTGGCACAAACAGCAGCCAGCAATGGTTCCTTCACCACTCTCACCAAAGCAGTGCAAGCAGCAGGCTTGACTGACCAATTAACCGGAGACAAGCCATACACGGTATTTGCACCGACTGATGCCGCTTTCGCCGCTTTACCAGCCGGTACTGTGGACAAACTCCTGCAACCAGCAAACAAACAAACTCTAGTCAAGCTTCTGAGCTACCATGTGGTGCCAGGTAAAATCCCTTCCACCGAACTAAAATCCGGCGAAGTGAAAACCGTTGAAGGTACCCCCGTTACCGTTAAGGTTGATAGTGCCAGCAGCGAAATCACCATAAACAACGCCAAGGTGATCCAGCCGAATATTCCAGCCAGCAACGGCGTCATCCACGTTGTTGACAAAGTAATTCTGCCTCCGGATATTCAAGCAAGTCTTGGTTCTAGTCAGACAGCACAGTAGGACTTGACACTCCCCTGACTGAAGCGGATTTTTCTAGATATCTATCAAAGCCTTGTTTCAATACAGATGTATCTACCTGAATTCCATCGTTTCAAGCTTTGGCATTCAAGCTTTTAAATGTGGGTAACAATGAGGCATCGATTAGCCTTTCAGGGCGGGGAAACCCGCCCTTTTTAGTGGGTTGATTTCCCTAATCTCCAGAAAATGAGAAATTATAAAATGTTTACGGAGAGCCTAGCGGCTGCTTTGTAGCGACGTTTTAGCCCGATCTAGAATTCCAAATCGTCGCTGCCTTGCTTCCCCGCGACTTAGCCTCAAGAGCTGCCGATGTTCAAAATTCTTAATGAAAATTCTCAGCAAATCAGTCTAATCTAACGTTTTAGCGGTTTTCAAGCCGTGGAAAAGATCGGTACGCTCCTCCGTAGACTTTAGGGATAAGAAATTTAGCATGAGCAGCAATTTAGCAACCAAATTGCGTGAGGGAACCAAAAAATCCCACACAATGGCGGAAAACGTTGGTTTTGTCAAGTGCTTTTTAAAAGGCGTTGTTGAGAAGAACTCTTACCGGAATTTGGTAAAGAACCTCTACTTCGTCTATTCCGCAATGGAAGAAGAGATGGAAGGGCACCGGCAACACCCCATTCTGTCTAAGATTTATTTCCCCCAACTGAACCGGAAAAAGAGCCTAGAACAAGACCTTGCTTACTACTACGGCACCAACTGGCGCGAACAAATCTCTGCCTCGCCTGCTGCTGAAGAATACATCCAGCGCATTCGGGAAGTTTCGACTTCGGCTCCAGAAATGTTAGTTGCCCATTCCTATACCCGCTACCTTGGCGACTTATCCGGCGGTCAAATCCTCAAAGGCATTGCTCAACGGGCGATGAACCTCACGGATGGGCAAGGGACAGCTTTCTACGAATTTCAAGAAATTGACGATGAAAAGGCGTTCAAGGCAACTTATCGCCAAGCCATGAACGATCTGCCCATTGATGACGCCACAGCAGACAAGATTGTGGATGAAGCCAATGATGCTTTTGCCATGAATATGAAGCTGTTCCAAGAATTAAATGGCAACTTGATCAAGGCAATTGGTCAGATGCTGTTCAACACGCTGACACGCAAACGCACTCGCGGCAGCACGGATCTCGCAACTGCCGAATAATAAGTTGACGCTCCCTCAAGACTCTTAGACTACAACACACGATTTTCTACAATCCTGGAGGCTGGGTGATGGTGAAGCCATTATCATCAAGCTTTCAGGATTGTCAGCTTTTATCGGGCATCGTGATGATAGGAAATGTCTCTTAAACGCGACTGCAAGAAGGCGATCGCGTAGCTGCACGCGCTTGGTCAATCCATTGTGCGATCGCGCCCCGCGTGGGACAGAGATCCCGGCGTTGTAGAGTGGCGACTTGGAGCCGCAAAATTTGTTGATGTATCCTTTCAACGGGCGTTTGCGCGAGTTGGGCGCAAGAAGCAATTCCGGCATGAAGCAACAGCCCACAATATTCGCAACCCACACCCGGAAGGCGAGACAAGTCCGCCAAAGCCACCCATTTATTGATGTGTTGAATATGAATCTGTAACTGGGTAGCTAAGGCTTGTCTTTGCACTGGGCTACTGGCTTGCTGGAGTAGTTGCAAAGTGGTTCTTATGCCACAGTCTATTAGTCCAGCTTGATTTTCAGCACTTAATCCAGGCAGTTGCTCGATTCGCCAATTGCTAGAAATGAAGCGATTTGGACGCGAGGGATGAACAGGTTTCATTTTCCGAATTACAAAGTGCATGGACTTTTAAGAAATCTACAAGATTGCAGCGGTTGTATCAGCGCTTCCACACACCGAGAAAGTCACATCCCGCTTGGGAGGTAATATTTTTTACTCTATCAAATGGCTAATAATACAGCAACTAACGATTTAATTGGCTGAAAATTCAGATAAAAGTTACGTAAAATCATTTACTTCTTCAGAGAGACGTAAGAACTAAATTCCTTTTATAAATTAACTAGAGTTTGAGTGTTCCCATTTTGAGAGCGCTTATTTAACCAAGTTTGATAATTTTAGGGTTTGCAGAGAATTATGGCATCACATCACGCATTTTTAGAGAAAGTCAAGGCAAAGGGGAACTTAAACGATCTGGATGAGGCAAAAAATGCGACTGAGGTAGTCTTCCGCACCATGCGCGACGTAATGACGAATGAAGCGGTGGAGCGAGTCGAAGAAGAACTGGACAAGTCAGCAACTGATGAAGTGGAAGATTTGTGGGAAGACACAAATCCAATTGTCAGTTTCTTAAGCAAGATAAGACCCCAGCTAAAAATCAAGCCGGAGAACTTTTTAGTTCGACTGAGGCAAGAGGGCAACTTACCCGGAAGAGACGCAGAAACAATTATTAAAGCCGTATTTTCTGCAACCAAAGAGGAGCTGTCTTCGGAACGAATTCAGGAAGTTGCTAGCTATCTCCCAGGTGAAATTCAAGAGATGTGGCAACAAGCTTAATCAAGTAGGATGGCACAAATCAACCTGATTTAATAAGACGGTTCATAGTTCATTGAGGGATAGAAAATTATTTGCGAACTATGAACCACGAAGCGCAAGCGTGAGTCATCTTTATCTTTAGCCAGTAGCTTATAACTCATCCAAAAAGTCCTTGGCTTAAGTGAATATCTGCGTTCATCTGTGGTTTATAGCGGTTCTCACTACTGGCATCCAATACAACTTAGAGTAGGCGCATAGCTTCACAACGCGCCTACGAGTGTATTTCGCTCAAATTGAGAACCGCTATAAACACTTTTTATCTTATTTTGCTTTTGCGGATAGGCTCTAATAACCGATCGCCTAGGGTGCGTTAGAATTACGTTGCGCCAAATTGCTACCGCTTGCGGGTGGTTTTTGGCTTTTTGGACAGTTGTAGCTTGTTGAATTAGCTGTTCAATAAGAGAAGCATTTGTGATTTGGGGAACTGTAAGCAAAGATAAACGGAGCAGCAGAGTCAAGAACTGGAGCCATCGCATCCTCTGCTGATTCCTCAACAAAGTAAACGCGATCGCATTTCGTAGGGTACATTGAGACGCACCCTACAAAATCAGCGATCGCACTATGCTATTGCTTAAATTGTTGTTCTGTGGAGGTGAGCGCTCGCAATATTTTCTGGAATTAAGTTGGGATGACGATAAAGACTTACCGGATGATGTGGAGTGAAGGCGATTAATCTTTTTTGGAGGAGTAGAGGAGTTGAGGCAAGGTCTTTTCTTGTCAAGAACACGGTTCATATTCTCAGAGTACCCAACTCCCTGGAGTTTAGACTAATGCCACAGTAGTGCTTTTTCAGGAAAATTGTCGCCTAAATTCCCTACATATAGCGTGGTTTTTGATTGAGTCTAAAATTCAGAACTCCGCTCAGCTACTTTTTTATATGACTCAATGACATTTTTCAAATTAGCAATACCCTCCTCGAAAACATTAGTTTTTCCAAAAACTTTGGCGTATTCTTTATGTTCCAGTACATTATTCACTATCTTTTCTATCTGCTCTATTAACTTATTCAAGGCATATATATCAGCTTCTAATTTTGCCGTTACTTCTAAGAGAATCTTACCAAAAGCTTTCAGTTTTTCAAGAGGAACTGAATCTATAGCATCAATACTGTTTACGATTGTGTCGAGGTATTTGTTGAGGAAATTGGTTCTCCTTTCGAGAGTAAATTCATTATTTATAATAAGTTGCTTAAAGCGGGCTACCTGCACGGGATACATCGCCTTACTTCTAATCCTTTCATGATTAATGACTGAAATTTCCTTTTCTGCCTCATTTAACAACTTGTCTGATACATTAGAGCCGTTAGTTGCCATAGGTGTAGCGATTTGTTCCCGAACCTTGCCTTTAATGCGTCTTGCTTTCCAGTTCTTGAGCTGACTAAATCTATGATTGCTACCTTCGATTTGCTCTGTATCTTTAATTTCTTGCGCTGATTTCAAAAGCTCATCTACCTCAATCTTTTCTAACGATTCAAATTTACTAGGTAGTTCATTAATTAGCTTTTGTAGAACCTTCAAATTTTTAGCTTGTTGCTGTTCTCGAACAATTTGTTGCCGTTCTTGAACAATTTTTTGGCGCTCTGGTCGAAGTTGGGTCGAGCGTTTCTTGATAGCTTCTATAAACTCTGGATTGTCCATGATACTTGGAGCATCGCCCTGTTTTTCACGTTCCTTCTTTAGCTCCTCCTGACGCTCTTTGTCACGTTCTCCCAAAATTTCGTGGACATTAATATAGTTTGTAAAAAGATCTGGTCGGTTTGTAGGGGAGTCAACACCTAAAATATTGTATAGCTGACTAGGTGCAACTTTTTCGTCTGAATCCTGTCTTGTTTGTTGCCTTATTTTTGACTTATATTTATCTTTTGTTGCTTGGCTGCTTTCAGGATCGAGAACCTCATCTTTATCTCTAGCATTGTATAAGTCAAATACTTCTCGGAGGGAGATTCCACCATATTGCTCTGCTTCCCTAATTAGAAACTGAATATCTTCTAAGTTACGTAAAGCTTTTGCTTCATCAAATACCTGTTGCTTTTGCTTATCTTTTGGTTTATTGTCAGATTTATCTTTGTACGTAGCTGCCTTAAGTACTTTTTTTAAGTGTTCCCCATCCATTTCCAAAATGCGTTTTTTAGTATCCTCAGTAAGAAGTTTATTGGCGTTAGGTAATCCAACGGGAAATGAGCTTGAATATACTCCAGTATTATTCCTATCTACTTTTCCTATCCCATAATCATCATTATCAATTTTTTGTAAATTACCCTGATTAAACATATATTGAGTATAAGAACCATCTTGATACTGAAACAGCATATCGAGGATGACTACATCCTGAATTTGCTGCTCATCTACATCCAGCTCCTGAGTTTTCTCGCTTGTAAATTTTTCATAAGCTTCAGATGCTTTTTGATTAAATCCAAATTCTTTTTTGAGTTGATTTTGTTTTTCCTCTGAAATATTGGCTATAGATTTCCCTGTCTTCTCTTTTACAAAATTTTCAAAAGCTGTATTTATTTCTTGAAAATCGGGAAAGCTTTCTGCTATTTCACGCATCTTTTTGCTGCCATCTTTTCCTGGTGCTAGATTAGAAAGGACATTATTCTGTTTGTTCTGTCTATTATTATCTATCTGGCTCTCTTGCGGCATTGATGTAGAAAGCGGCATATGCGTAAATCCCAACTCATGAGCAACTAAAGGGATATATATAGCTCGCTTACGTTCGGCTTTTCGTTCATCATAATCTCTTTCACCAAGGTTTTCTTTCTTAATTACATGAGTGGCAGGATCGCTATCTGAACTTCCTGATTTTTTATAGGGAACCACTGTCCCAAAAGTCCCTTTACCTACGGGCCAAATACTTGCTTGTTTGAGGATATCTTTCCCAGTTAATTGTTCAAGTTCTTGATATGCTTTAAGCGTTTCTGGATTTTGTAGAGTTTTTAGAAACTCATTCGTTCCTTCTGTTCGTCCCAGATTAGTCAAGGTTATGTCTTGTTCGGAATCGCTAGGTTGTTTTGCTCTTTTCTGCTTCCTGTTATAAGGCGTTAAACCTTCTGGTCTCGGATTTTTCTTCACCCATTCTGCTGCTTCTTCCTTCCCCTTTCCTTGCTCCACACGCTGAATTTTGGCATTTTGCGTATTCTGCTGCACCACATGAGTCAACTCATGAGCAAGCAACTCCTGCCCTCCCCGACTCCCCGGATCGTATGCCCCCTGGCGAAAGAAGACATCCTGCCCCGTTGTAAATGCCTTCGCCTGAATGGATTGATTCATCTGGTCAGACTGAGCATCTGTATGAACCTTGACGCCACTGAAGTCAGCCCCAAATGCCTGTTCCATCGGTTCTCGGATATTGTCCGAGAGTGATTGTCCCCCACCTTTAGCCTGTTGAATAGATGATTCTAAGTCAGGCGTAGCCGCCATTGGTTCACTATCTGATTTACGCTGCATCTGAAGTTCTTCATCTTCGGGCATTTCCTCGCGCTGGAGAGTGCTAGATGCGGGTTTCATCTGAAGTTCTTCATCTTCATTTTCAGGCATCTCCTCACGCTGGAGAGTACCGGATGCGGGTTTCATCTGAAGTTCTTCCTCTTCGGGCATCTCCTCGCGCTGGAGAGTACCGGATGCGGGTTTCATCTGAAGTTCTTCCTCTTCAGGCATCTCCTCGCGCTGGAGAGTTTCACCTTGAGATGATTGCTTGGAAACTGGTGCGTTAATCTGATTTACGACTCGCTGTGCCGTTTGGTCAGCTTCCTGCTCATATTGATCTCCGGGCTGACCAATGGTAAGCTTCGCTTGAATCGGTTCTAGCTCCTCTTTGCCCGACTCTTCCTGACGCTGGACTACTCCTGCCCCTGACAGACTCCGCATCAAGTTATTATTAGTCGCCCAATTAGCGGGTAGTGGAGTGTAACTTGGTAGTTCCTGCTCTTGTGGCGACGCAGAAACTGGTTTAGCTTGCACTGGCATCGCAGGGGTAGTCCAGCGAGAATCTTTTTTATGGATGTGAGAATTCCCAGAGGAGCGTTTGGAGACTCGTTCGTAAGCCATAAATTATTGACCTCTACGTGCCAGTGTCAGGAATTTTTTCAATAATATCTTTAGATAAATGGATTGAGTATTCATGTGCATGAATATTAATATTTTCTCATCAAAACAAGTAAAAATAATGACCTCAATATCTTTCTTTGAACTAAAAAAATAAGTAGCTATGTATACAAATTTTCAATATTTTTTCGTGTAAACAAGTAAAAATCATTGGCTTGAATGACGCTTCTGTACCAGCGGTGCAGGAGAAGTGGTGATGATGAAACATAGGCGGCAAGCGGCTAAAAGCGAGTATTTGGAATTGGAGCGATCGCTTACTGATGCTGAGGGAAAAAGCTGGAGCTAATATAGAGCCACCTGTATTCACCATCAACTATCTTTAAGCTTGTGAAGGGCTATCCATTCACATTGCACCGGCTGATGGCGATAACTGTATCTTATTTGTTGTTAATAGACTCGCATCGCCAAAAGAACAATCAGATTGCCTGTCAAGGTAGTACGGAAAAGCCTCTTATTTTTGAAATAGCTGCTACACAAGGGGTTCAAGCATTTAGTTTTTATATTTTTCTAATGATGAGATTCTGCTGGGGAAGGACATCCAGAATTTAGCTGCGATCGCCCTGGAACGATCGCGCCATCCACCTAAATTTCAGCTTTCAGCCTAGAATAGTCAATCGTGTATACAAGGCACTTGTAAAGAAACAGAGATACACCCTAGCTGCCTTGGTACTGAATGATTAATTCAAAACTCAAAACTCAACACTTTTCAAACAATGGCTACCAAAATTCCCGTCACTGTTATCACCGGATTTTTAGGGAGTGGTAAAACAACTCTGATTCGCCACCTGCTACAGAACAATCAAGGACGCCGCATCGCCGTTTTAGTCAACGAATTTGGCGAATTGGGGATTGATGGCGAATTGCTGCGTTCTTGTGGCTACTGTCCAGAAGAAGAAGCCGACAGCACCAGCAACATTGTTGAATTAACCAATGGTTGCTTGTGCTGTACGGTTCAGGAAGAATTTTTGCCGACGATGCTAGAACTGCTGAAGCGCAGAGATAGCCTGGACTGCATTTTAGTGGAGACATCGGGATTGGCGTTACCGAAGCCGCTGGTGAAGGCGTTTCGCTGGCACGAAATTCGCAACGCAGCAACGGTAGATGCTGTGATTACCGTCGTGGATTGCGAAGCGGTGGCGGCGGGAACGTTTGCCAACGATCCCGAAGCGGTGGACGCACAGCGCCAGGAAGATCCCAATCTGGAACACGAAACACCATTGCAAGAACTTTTTGAAGATCAGCTAGCGTGTGCCGATTTGGTGGTGTTGAATAAAACCGATCTGGTGAATGCTACGCAGCAGGCTGAGGTTGTGGAGTTGGTTGAACGAGAACTGTCTCGTGCGGTCAAGATGGTACCAAGCGATCGCGGAAAATTAGATCCGGAGGTTCTTTTGGGCTTCCAGAGTGCCGTAGAAGATAACTTAGATAATCGTCCCAGTCATCACGACACTGAAGAAGACCACGATCACGACGAAGAAATTACCTCAACTCAAGTGATTTTAAACCGTGCTTTCGATCCCCAGAAGCTGCAAAAACAGTTGGAAGCGTTAGTGCAACAACAGGAAATCTATCGAATCAAGGGATTTGTGGCTGTTCCCAACAAAGCGATGCGGCTGGTATTACAAGGAGTGGGAACGCGATTCGATCAATTTTATGACCGTCCTTGGCAACCAGAGGAAACCCGGCAAACTCAGTTAGTCTTTATTGGTCAGAAGCTCAATTCCGATGAAATTGAGTCGCAGTTGGCAGCGTTACCTGGCTAAAATCTTTCATCTTGCAAGTGCAAGGCATCCTGGCGGGAGTTACTCAAGTCGCCTTTGGCCTTTTGCACTAGCCTTCCATCTTCCGGCGTTACAGTGACATCCTCTTCTAAAAACTAGCAAGTTTCCGGATCGTCGTAGGTTTAGGAAAATTCGGAAACTTCTTTCATCCAAATGGGTCTAGCGGAGACGCCCAACTGGGTGAGATGCGATTGACTCGGCTGATGCTGAACCTTTACCTTTACTGTCATCTGGCGCTCGCCAGAAAGCGTATGCTTGCCTTAGCACAATTTGCTCTAGTTTTTTCTAGATGTAGGACTGGATATCCACACCACATTGATCGACTAGATAACAAAGCGCCCGAAAACGCAATCCTACCAGTTGGTCATAAAACGGATTCAGTTTGCACAACGGAGGAATGTGTCCTACTTTGTGACCAAATAGCTTGATATCACGCTCAAAGGGGCACTGTGCCGGAATCGCCTTTGCGAGAAGCTCAGCCATCTGACGGTCAGAAATCGCAATTCCGTCCAGCCATTGACGGAGTGGGCGCAGGATATCGAATTGCTGCTTTTTAGGCGAGCGAACGACTTTAGCTGCTTGTACGCTTTCTGCTGAAGCGAGTGCAATACTTTCTAGGGTATTCGGCTGTTTGTCTGTGCAGATCATACTCATTAGGTTCACCCTTGTGTTTTCCAATTGCTTGAGTATTTGCTCATCCCTATTTCCAAGATACAAACCCTAAAGAAATGTTTCATAAAACTACGAACAAATTCTATCAGGATTTTTAAAGATTTGATGAAATAATCACCAATTAAACAAATGCCACGTCAAAATACCTAAGCTGGGATTGCTTAGAGACTGAATTTAGTTTATTTCTCGACTGGTTGAAATCATGAAATGCCAGCTCAAGCCAATTTTAGAAGAACAGAATTAGATAAGTTAAACAAATGTTCCGATAATTCTGATCTAGGAGATTTACACAGTTAGCTTGGCTGTACTGCATTCATTAATTACATTAAAACTAAGTATTCAGTCAAAGCGGAAGTACCCAACGAGGTAATTTTTTTGAGTGCAATTTGTTCATTATCTTTCCTGAGATTGATAGAGGATTGGTAGCAAAAATAACAAAAAATTTGCAGGGAGACAGGAAGAGGTTTTGACACTACCGATTTGCCCGATCTAATAGCAGACAAACTTAAAGACAAATTTCAACTCTTCGACCCTGCAAACCGAGCTGTCAGTACTGATATGTAAATTAGACGAGTGCCGGTTCTGGGAGTGCCCCTTGCATCTTACCCAACCAAGTAATCAGATGTTCCGTCTGCTGCTCGGCAGGCAAGACGCCCAAACCGCGAACGGTGACTTTACCGGAGGTGTAGACAAAGCGAGTTTTCAGGTGTTCTGGCAGATTATCTTTGAGCAGGTTCCAGGCGGGTTCCTCCATCGGTGTCTCTAGGATAACGTGTTGTTTGCTTTCTGGTTTGATCCGGCTGAAGCCGAGTTTTTTCGCCAGTTGTTTCAGTTCCATTACCCGCAGCAACTGAGTTGCTGATTTAGGGATACTCCCGTAGCGATCGCTCCATTCTGCGGCAATACTCACTAATTCTTCCTTAGAATTCGCCGCAGCCACTGCACGGTAAGCGCTCATCTTTTGATCCAAATCGGTGATGTAGTCCGCGGGGATAAACGCCGTCAGCTGCAAGTCAATCTGCGTATCGTCAACTTGGGGAATTTCCTGTCCGCGAATTTCGCGAATCGCTTCCTCCAACATTTCCATATAAAGGTCGAAACCAATGGCATCCATCTGTCCCGATTGTTCCGCACCCAATAAGTTACCGACGCCCCGAATTTCCATATCGCGCGTGGCAAGTTGATAGCCAGAACCCAATTGGGTGAATTCCTGAATGGCTCGTAACCGTTGCCGTGCGGCATCTGAGAGCGCCTTGTGCTTGGGATAAAATAGCCATGCGTGAGCTTGGATGCCAGCACGTCCCACCCGTCCGCGCAATTGGTATAGCTGGGATAGACCAAATTTATGGGCATCTTCAATCAGGATCGTGTTGACTCTGGGGATATCTAAGCCGGATTCAATAATCGTGGTACAGACGAGGATATCCGCTTCGCCAGCGCTGAAGGCAAGCATCGTCGCTTCTAACTCAGATTCGTCTAATTGACCGTGAGCGATCGCAAGTCTGGTTCCTGGGACCATTTCTCGCAGCTTCGTAGCCGTTTCTTCAATTCCCTCGACTCGCGGGACGACATAAAACACCTGTCCCCCCCGGTCGAGTTCTTGACGAATCGCCGTGCGGATCGCTTCGGGATCGTAGGATGCCAGGTGAGTTTTAATCGGACGCCGAGAGGGTGGCGGCGTAGTAATCAAACTCATTTCCCGGATTCCCGACAGTGACATATAAAGGGTTCGGGGAATTGGGGTGGCGGAAAGAGTTAGCACATCCAACTGCGTTCTCAGAGATTTGATTTTTTCCTTCTGGTTAACGCCAAATCGCTGTTCTTCATCCACCACCAACAACCCTAAATCTCGGAAACGAATTTCCTTACTTAAGAGTTGGTGAGTGCCAACGACGACATCTAATTCACCCGTCGCCAGCCGTTTGATAATATTGCGGCGTTCCTCAGCACTGCGGAAGCGGTTGAGTAAACCCACCTCAATTGGGTAGGGGGCGAAACGCTCTTTTAGGGTGTGGTAGTGCTGCTGAGTCAGAATCGTCGTTGGGGCGAGGAACGCAACTTGCTTCCCGGCGGTAATCGCTTTAAATATGGCTCGGATGGCGACTTCCGTCTTGCCGAAACCGACATCACCGCACACCAACCGATCCATCGGGCGATCGCTTTCCATTTCCCGCTTCACATCCTGCACCGCCTTCAACTGATCCGGCGTCGGTTGATAAGGGAAAGAATCTTCTAATTCCTCTTGCCAAGGCGAATCCGCTGGATAAACAAAACCTTGTTGTTGCGATCGCTGAGCATACAACTTCAGCAAGTCCACCGCCAACTTCTTAATCGCCTTGCGGACTTTATTCTTGGTAGATTCCCACGCCTTGCCGGACATTCGATTCAGTTCCGGCGGTTTCCCCTCCGTGGCGCGAAACCGAGACATCGCACCCACCTGATCTGCCACTACTCGCAGCAAACCATCCGCGTACTGCACTACCAAATACTCACGGGTTTCGTTATTAACCGTCAGACTTTCCAGCCTGAGAAACTTACCAACCCCGTGATTTCTGTGAACCACATAATCACCGGGGCGCAACTTGTTGGGATCGACTTGCTTAGACGCCGCCCGACGACGCTTGCGGATATAGCTGGGACTTGCCAGAGAATGCTGTCCGAAAAACTCCCTGTCTGTCACCACCACCAATCGGAAGGTTGGCAGGATAAATCCTTCCAGTTCCGCGATCCCCGAATATTTTACCGCCACCGGCGTCTTCTGGATTTGCAACTTGTCAATCGCCGGATAATCGTGGGGATTGGGGACAAATTGCGCCGGACAATCGTGTTCTTGGAGCAGCGACACAGAACGGGAAGGCTGTGCAGAAACGATCCAGATCGAGAAACTGCGATCGCGCTCGTTTCGCAAAGTTTCCGCAATTTTAGCAAACTGATGCGGCGTTACCGGAACCGGACGACTAGCCAGATTGAGTGCGGAGGACTGAGGATTGAGGACTGAGGACTCAACCAATTCTGATAAATACAGCCGCTTAAAGCGTTCCGCCGCCGCTAAAGATTCATCAAAATTGCGGTGAATTTTGGGTAATTCCTCCTTCCTATTCGCAATTGCCCATTGTTCTTCAGCGTGTTCCACCCAGCGATCGCTATGGGCGCGACATTGCTCCGGCTCATCAATCGCAATCAGCGTATTTTCCGGCAAATAATCCAACAAAGAAGCCGGTTTCTCAAAAGCCACCCCCAACAACCGCCGCGTACTCTTCTCTGGTTCTTCTTCCCTCTCTTCCCTCTCTTCCCTCTCTTCCTTCGCGACCTTGGCGTCTTGGCGGTTCGTATCTTCTAACGCCGCCCGAACAATCGGACTAAAATCAGTCGGAGTTAGCACCAGCCGCTCAATCTTATCTAGCGATCGCTGAGTTGCCGGATCGAACTCCCGCATCTGATCCAGTTCATCCCCGAACCATTCCAAACGCACCGGCAACTCAGCCGACACCGGGAACACATCGATAATATCCCCGCGCCGACTCCATTGCCCCTCCATTTCCACCAGAGGCACCCGTTCGTATCCCAGAGTCGCCACCTTCTTGCTAAAGGCGTTTAAATCCCAACTCTGTCCGCGTTCCAGGGTGATGCAGAAAGGCTTAAAAGCTTCAGGAGGTGGCAAATGAAGTTGTAGCGCCCGTTCCGTCGCCACAACCGCCATCTTGGCTGAGGAGTGAGGACTTCCTGTCGCCTCAGCCTTGACTAAATCTGCCAATACCTGCATCTGTCCCCAAGTCATCTCCGATTCGGGATCAAATGGCTCGTAGGGCGATGCTTCAGAAGTCGGATAAAAATGTACCGTCTGCCAACCCATCGCTTCCAGTTGAGCGCAACAGCGGCTGACTTCCTCCAGGGTGGCACACACCACGAACAAATTCTGTCCTTGGGCTTGCGCGAGGGCAGAAGCCACCAATCCCTTTGGCAAACGGGGAATGCCGTTGAGCTGTAGATACCGTTGTTGGTCGAGCTTAGAAAGGAGTTCTGTCGTGAG
This sequence comes from Trichocoleus sp. ST-U2, assembly GCF_039961875.1. Classification (NCBI taxonomy): domain Bacteria; kingdom Bacillati; phylum Cyanobacteriota; class Cyanophyceae; order Leptolyngbyales; family Trichocoleusaceae; genus Trichocoleus; species Trichocoleus sp. ST-U2. The sequence continues at coordinate 39,911 of NZ_JAMPJY010000032.1, forward strand.
AGGCGATCGCCCTAGGGCACGAATAATAGAAGAAAATGCCATCAGTTGGAGGAAATGCTTAATTCGTTCTGACAAAAAGGCAGGAGTATACCTCCCTACTTCCATCATTTTAGAAGGCAGTTCAAATCGAGACTGCTCTACCGATAGATTTCTGCTTTACACAAAATGCTACTTTCTCTATAGCTACTGCTTTTTTGGGGAACCCCAGCTTTTGATATCGGGGTGGGCACATTGGTTCTCTGGTTTTCTAACCATCCAACTTCGGGTATCGCCCCTACTTCCATCTAAGGCACCGTTCGCCGATATTACTGACACATTGACAAATGACCCCTACTACCGAATTTCTGATTGTTTTGCTACTGATCGTTGCCAATGGCATCTTTGTGATGTCAGAGTTAGCTATCGTCTCGGCTAGGAAGGTGAGGCTGCAACAGCTGGCTAACCAAGGGGATGTCAAAGCACGCGCTGCCTTGGAACTGGCGAATTCCCCGAATCAGTTTTTGGCGATTGTTCAGGTGGGGATAACCCTCCTAGCAATTATCTCCGGTGCTTTCGGCGAAAGAACTATCGCCAAAAGCCTTACCCCTCTATTAGGGTTGATTGCCTGGAGCGCTCCGTATAAAAACGCGATCGCATCAGCGATCGCCATCCTGATCATCACCTATCTGACACTGATTATTGGCGAACTAGTGCCCAAGCGGCTGGCTTTAAACTATCCAGAACGGATTGCTTCATCTGTTGCTATCCCGATGCGGATGTTGGCTACTATTGCTGCCCCAGTTGTTTATCTATTGAGTACCTCCACAGATATGATGGTGCGGCTGTTGGGCATCAGACCGTCTACCGATGGTGAAATCACCGAACACGATATTACAGCCTTAATCGAGCAAGCCACGGAGGCGGGAACCTTTGAGGAAGCAGAACAAGACATGGTGGAACGAGTGTTTCGCCTGGGAGACCGACCCGTGAGTGCGTTAATGACACCCCGACCGGATATTGTCTGGCTTGACCTAGAAGACTCCCAGGAAGAAAATCAACGCAAGATTATAAACAGCGCCTATTCCCGATTTCCCGTTTGTCAGGGGGCGCTGGATAATGTTTTGGGCATCATTCCCGTGACTGACCTATTAGGGCGCTGTCTGTCCGGACAACAGCTTGACCTAACGCTCTCGTTGAAACAGCCGGTATTTGTGCCTGAAAGTACCGGAGGGCTGAAAGTTCTAGAATTATTCAAGCAAACCGGCACTCACATGGCGCTGGTTGTAGATGAATACGGCGTCACTCAGGGAGTAGTTACGCTCAACGACATCTTAGTAGAAATCGTTGGTGATGTAGAAATCGATAGTACAACATCTCCTCCAGCCGTACAACGCGAAGATGGTTCCTGGTTGATTGATGGAATGTTGTCGGTGGAAGAGTTTTTTGAAATATTAGATATTGAGGAATTGCCGGGAACGCAAAAAGGAAACTATCACACAATGGGCGGTTTTATGATTACCCATTTAGGGAAAATTCCTACGGCTGCCGACCATTTTCATCTGGGTAGTTGGCGTTTTGAAGTGATGGATATGGATGGCAATCGCGTTGATAAGGTGCTGGTGATGCCCGTCTCTAGAGATGCCGCTGATTCTGAGTCTGGCGATTGAGATGCTGAAATTGCTGGGTTGAGCATGTTTTAACGCTTTGCGTGTTATCGGCATTGCCTGCATCGTGCGTTGATGTTGACACAGAAAGCGATCGCTTCTTAATCCGGTTCGCTTAGAGCTAAAAATACCAATTCCACCGAATTTCCATTCTGCCCACACCTGTTTTAGGAGCCAAAAATGCAGTCAGAAGAAGCAATCCGAGAGCAATTTGACCGTGCAGCAAATGCCTACAGTACATCACCCATTTTCGCACAAGGGCACGATCTGGAGCTGATGGTGCAGGCAGGTGAACCAACATCAGAGATGAGTGTACTTGATGTAGGGTGTGCGGCAGGACATACGGGGTTTGCTTTCGCCCCCCATGTCCGCGAAGTGATTGGCATCGACTTAAGCCAGAAAATGTTAACAGAGGCATCGCGGCAAGCAACGGCACGAGGCTTAAATAACGTGCATTTTCAGGAAGCCAATGCTACAGCACTCCCCTTTTCAAATGAGCAGTTTGATATTGTGACTTGCCGCTATGTCGCTCATCACTTCCCCAGCTTGGCACCCGCGCTGAGTGAGGTTTTTCGAGTGTTGAAAGCGGGTGGAAAGTTTCTGGTTGTGGACATTATTTCACCGGAAGATATTGCACTGGCAGAGTTTATCAATCAGGTGGAGAAACTACGCGATCCTTCTCATAGTTGGGATTGGATGATATCGGAGTGGCAAGCGGCTGGCGAAAGTATTGGGATGCCCTTCACCGCGATGCAACAGTGGCACCTACCGATTGATTTTGCAGATTGGACAGCACGACAGCAGACACCACCAGAAGCAGTTCAAGAACTGGAAATATTACTGGATAATGCTTCTTCACAAGCAAAATCGGTATTTTCTATTGTGGGTGCGCCGCAGCGTTCCTTTTGCGAATACTCGGCTCTCCTGCGGGGAACAAAATCATAAACTAGGGAAAGAAATTTTGCCCTTCCCTACTGAAAATTGAAGGTGGAAACTAGAGGTGAAGAAACCACGTTGCAGTGTGCCCGCGCCGCCTCAATCAAGGCAGTGATATCCTCTTCCTTAGTGTTGAAAGCCGTTACTAATCGCACGGTTGATGAATATTCCCCCTCCCAGCGATAAAATTGGAAACCATCGGCAAGAAGCCCTTGGATAACTTCCTCCGGCATCTGAATAAAGATTTCATTTACTGCAACCAGATAGCACAGGTTCATTCCTGGTAGCGCTGTTAGCCCGTGCGCTAATTTCTTAGCCATCTGATTAGCATGGGCAGCATTTTTCAGCCACAAATCATCTTTAATGTAAGCTTCCAACTGGGCAGATAAAAACCGCATCTTTGAAAAGAGATGCCCGCTGCGCTTGCGACGATAGGCGAAAGTTTTTGCCAAATCTTGATTAAAAAAGATGACGGCTTCTGCTGCCATTGCACCATTTTTAGTCGCTCCAAACGATAGTACATCAACCCCAGCCCGCCAAGTGATATCCGCTGGAGAACAACCCAAGCTAGCAACCGCATTCGCAAAACGGGCACCATCCATATGTAAACCCAAATTGTAGGAATGGGCAATTTCGGCAATCTGGGAAATTTCCTCTGGCTGATAGATAGTTCCAGCTTCCGTTGCCTGAGTCAAGCTTACAGCCGCAGGCTGTACGTGATGGACGACGCCAGCGCCCGATTTTGCCAGTACAGCAGCCAAGTCAGCGGCGCGAATCTTGCCATCTGCACCATCCAGGGTTACTAGCTTTGCGCCGCCGGTATAAAATTCGGGTGCCCCGCATTCATCCAGATTGATATGAGATTGGCGATGACAGTAAATCGCCCCAAACGGAGGTGTCATAACGGACAGGGCGAGGGCATTGGCAGCAGAACCCGTGGTGACGGGAAAAACGGTTACATCTGTCTCAAACAATTCCTTGAACTGGGCTGACAAGCGCTGGGTATATTTATCATCACCATAAGGCATGGTGGTACCCTGATTAGCGGCAGCGATCGCTGCCATAATTTCCGGCGAAATCCCGGTGACATTGTCGCTACAAAAGTTCATCTGTTCGTCTCGCGTTTCTCAATACTCAACTCTATGCTAATCGCCTCTGCCGACATAGATCCTCGACTTCTGGAATCATTTAGAGTTGCGATATCTTGTTCTGCGAAATCGGAATCTTAATGACGAACTCTGCCCCCTCTCCGGGTGCAGAAATACACTCCATACTGCCACTATGTTTTTCTACTACAATCTGATAACTAATCGATAGCCCTAAGCCGGTACCTTTCCCGACTGGTTTCGTTGTGAAAAAGGCATCGAATAGATGAGAACGGACTTCTTCTGTCATGCCTGGGCCGTTGTCGGCAATGCGAATCACCGCTAGCTTTTCGTCTTCAACAGCGGTGCTAATTTTAATACTGGGTAAAAGACAAAATATTTCCTCCTTAGCGACTGACTCTTCTAGTGCATCAATCGCGTTACTCAGCAGATTCATAAACACCTGATTCAACTGTCCCGCGTAACATTCAACTAATGGCAAATCGCTATATTCTTTGGTCACGGTGATCGTGGGACCGCCAGCGATCGCTTTCAGGCGATACTGCAAGATTAGCAAGGTGCTATCAATGCCTTCGTGAATATCAACCGGCTTCATTTCCGCTTGATCGACGCGAGAAAACGAACGTAAGGACTGAACAATTTCCCGAATTCTCTCAATTCCTAAGTGCATTGATTTTAGTAACTTTGGCAAATCTTCAATAATAAAATCAAGGTCACTTGCTTCAATTTCTTGGTCAATTTCAGGTGTAGAGGGGTATTGTTGTTGGTAAAGGTGTAACAAATAGAGCAAACTATTCGCATAGTCACAGGCATAATTTATATTGCCGTGAATAAAGTTAATTGGATTATTTATTTCGTGAGCAACTCCAGCCACTAATTGACCGAGGCTAGAGATTTTTTCAGTTTGAATCAGTTGAGCTTGAGTTTTCTGGAGGTCAAGCAGAGTAATTTTTAGCTCTTGAGATTTTTCTCGATAACGATTTTCACTTTGCTTGCGCTCAGAAACTTCAAGCAATAACAGATCGTTGGTCTGTCTAATTTCTGCTGTTCGTTCCTCAACTCTCCTTTCAAGCTCAACATTGGAGCGGTGCAACTCCTCTTCTACTTGCTGACGCTCAGCGATTTGTTTTTGCAGCTCAAGATTAATCAGTTCTAACTGCTTGGTTTTATCTAATAATATTTTTTGTGTGGCTTCTAATTTGTCAACGGTTAGGGCTTCTTCGCGAAGAGTATGAATGTAGTCCGAACTCAAGCCAATAAATGGGACGAGGTAAGCAATAATTTTGAGAAAATGGGCAATATTAAAATGGTTGTCGAATAATGCAGTTGACCCAAAAGCTATGTGGAGTTGAACGGCAATTTGGGGAATCACGCTAATCGCTAGCGCTAAAGAAAAATGGCTGGGATAAGCATCATAAAAGCGAGGAAAAACAAAAATACCTGCAAAGATAAACAATAAGAGGGGAGGGACATCCCAAGGACGAGTGACAAGCGCGTTCGGGAAAATAGTTGCCGGTATGGCACTATGGGTACAGAAATAGACAATTGTATAAGAAGCAATAGCAAAAGATACACTAGCGATCGCAACAAAACCCGCGCCTCCCTTCCACTTTCCTGGTTTCGTCGCCAGAAAAATTCCCGCGCCTCCCAGCAGAATCAAAGCATTAAAAAGTCGGCAGACTGCCCAAGTCAAAGGAATTAGGTTTTGGCTATCTGCTATCCCCTGGCTCAATCGGTCGGCGGCTAAAGCATGAAAGGTGTCCATGCACCCCGCGCAAAACATTGCCACGCCAATTATGAGCGTGACAGCATCGCGCTTCAGGCTGAAGTGAATCAAAGACAAAATAACAATGGACAGAGCAATACAGAACGCACTCCACTCCAGAATGGTGTGCAGAAAGCTTCCGGAAAGCGTGTACTGCATCGCTTCGACAAATGCGCGGGGAGACATTCCCACAGCAGCTGGCACCTCGAAGGGATGCTTCGGTGAGGCAAAATCCACTCCCAACAAATTCAGCAAGCTAGGCAGCACACAGATCGCTACCACTACCCAAATCAATTGAAAAGGAATCCTCATTGTTTCCATAGCATTTTTCTCAATCCCCCTATTTCAAGATGCCACTAAAGCTTAGCCACAAGTACAGAGGCAGTCATTTCTGACTCTACTAGCGTGGCTTTTAGCCTTCTGCCATTGCCAGAGGTCAGTAAGCTGATATGCGCGATCGCTAATTGAGTAAATAAAAATACACCTTATGGCAGTTCTACGTAACTAAACGTAACTATATTCTGGGATACGTTAATGCGACTTCGCCATCAGGCGAAAAATACTCTTAACAGCGAGGCTAATTAAAGGTGAGAATTGGCGCTTGTTACTTGGGCAACGGAAATTGTGAATTTACCGTTTGGGCACCCACTCTTCATACAGTAGCCGTACAAATTGTTTCTCCTGAAGAACGCCTTCTCACAATGCAACAGGATGAAGAAGGTTACTGGAAAGTTAAAGCTTCAGGCATTGAACCAGGAACGCTTTACTACTACAAACTCGAAGGAACAACTGATAGACCAGACCCAGCTTCAAAATACCAACCGAAGGGGGTACACGCCCCTTCTCAAGTCATCGATCCTAGCACTTTTGCCTGGAACGATACTAATTGGTCTGGCATTCCCTTAGATGAAACTATTATCTATGAATTACACGTTGGCACCTTCACTCCAGAAGGCACCTTTGAGGCAATAATTCCCCGACTTGCTGAATTAAGCGAGTTAGGGATTAATGCCATTGAAATTATGCCAGTTGCTCAATTTCCCGGTGAGAGAAACTGGGGATATGATGGGGTGTTTCCCTTTGCCGTGCAGAATTCCTATGGTGGCCCTGAAGGATTAAAAAAACTCGTTGATGCTTGTCACCAACACGGTATCTCAGTCATTCTCGATGTCGTCTACAATCACCTAGGTCCTGAAGGAAATTACTTCCGAGATTTTGCTCCCTACTTCACTACCAAATATCGCGGTGATTGGGGAGAGGCGATGAATTTTGATGACAAATACAGCGATGGCGTCCGTAACTTTTGTTTAGAAAACGCTCTTTACTGGCTCCAAGAATATCACATAGACGGTCTAAGATTAGATGCCATTCAGGGCATTTTTGAGATGGGTGCTAGACCCTTATTACAGGAAATGGCAGACCAAGTTGCTAATTTTTCCCAGCAACAAGGTAGAAAATTTTATCTGATAGCCGAAAGCGATTTGAACGATGTCCGAGTCATTCGACCCAAAGAAGTGGGCGGCTATGGAATAGATGCACAGTGGAATGACGATTTTCACCACGCATTGCATACCTTACTCACCGGAGAGAACGATAGGTATTACGAGGATTTTGGAAAGGTTGAACAACTCGAAAAATCTTTCAAAGAAGGCTTTATTTACTCCGGACAATACGCTTCTCATAGAAAGCGCCGTCATGGTAGTTCTTCCAAAGACGAACCAGGATATCGATTTATTGTTTTTACCCAGACTCACGACCAAATTGGTAATCGCGTCCTGGCAGAAAGGTTATCTCAGCTTGTTTCCTTAGAAGGTCTGAAACTAGCTGCGGCTGCTATTTTTCTATCTCCTTTTGTCCCCTTCCTTTTCATGGGGGAAGAATATGGTGAGGAAGCGCCTTTCTTTTACTTTATCAGTCATTCAGATAAGGATTTGATTGAAGCAATTCGCAAGAGTAAAGAAGAAGAATTCAAAGTATTTGTGGGGCGAGGCGAAATGCAAGATCCCCAAAGTCCTGAAACCTTCCAGAAGTGTCAGATTAACTGGGAAAAACGAAAAGAAGGAAAACACAAAGCTCTTTGGGAATTTTATCAGCAACTTATACATCTACGCCGAACAATTCCTGCTTTGAAGAAACCAGACAAAAACACCCTAGAAGCGTCCAGTATTGAAGCCGATAAAATCTTATTCCTTCGGCGTTGGAGTGAAACTAGTCAGATATACTCCATTATGAACTTCAATCAAAAAGAGGTCACTTTTACAGCTAATCTACCAAGTGGCAACTGGCAAAAGATTTTAGACTCTTCCGATACTCAGTGGATGGGTTCTGGTTCCACTTTACCGGAAAAACTCACGCTAAACCAAGAATTGACCATCAAACCACAGAGTATTGTTCTCTACGAGATAGCAGGATAATAGACGAGGCAGAGCCTTCCAATCCTAATTATCAAACTGATGATAACGAGACGATTGAGGCTTTGCTTCGCCAGTCGTCACTGTAGAGCAAGCACTGTTCACCTGACAAAATTAGAAAAATCATTGAGGAATTAAAATTACATCATGCGGATTCCAGCAGCTACTTACCGAATTCAATTTAATGCAGATTTTCCCTTTGATTCAGCCAAGAAAATTATTGCTTATCTCGCTGAATTAGGAATTTCCGACCTTTACGCTTCGCCCATTTTTAAAGCAAGAGAAGGTAGCACTCATGGCTACGATGTTGTTGATCCCACACAACTGAATCCCGAACTAGGAACACCGGAAAATTTTGAAGCATTGGTGAATGAAATCAAGAATTACGATATGGGATGGGTACAGGATATTGTTCCCAACCACATGGCTTATGATAGCCAAAATCAGTTCTTGATGGACATCCTCGAAAATGGACCAAATTCCGAGTATTTCGATTACTTCGATATTGACTGGAATCATCCTTATGAAAACCTGAGAGAGCGCGTTCTTGCCCCAATGTTGGGGAATTTTTATGGGGATTGTTTGGAAAATGCCGAAATTCAACTCCAGTACGATCAAAGCGGGCTGAGTGTTAATTACTTTAGCTTAAAACTTCCTGTAAAAATAGAATCTTATGCCCCGTTCATTACTCATAACTTAGGAAAACTAGCTAAATCTCTGGGAAGAAATCATCCAGATTTTGTTAAATTACTAGGGATTCTTTACCTGCTTAAAAACACGCTAGTAGAACCAAAAGGTAAAGAACGATATGACCAGATAGCCTTTGTGAAAGGACTTTTGTGGGAACTTTATACCCAAAATCCAGAAGTTCAGGAGTTTATCGATAGCAACATAGAGTTTTTTAATGGGGAGAAGGGCAATCCAGAAAGTTTTAATTCTCTTGATAGGTTGCTTTCAGAACAGTTCTATCGCCTTTCGTTTTGGAAAGTGGGTGCTGAAGAACTGAATTATAGAAGATTTTTCACCGTCAACGAATTAATTTCTGTCAAAGTCGAAGAAATCAAGGTTTTTCATAAAACTCATAATTTTATAAGTCAGTTGGTTGAGTCTGGAACAATCACAGGACTCCGAATCGACCATATTGACGGACTCTACGATCCAAGTGAATATTTGCAACGGCTGAGAAACAAAGCTGGAGATGTCTATATTACGGTTGAAAAAATTCTGGAACATAAAGAAGATTTACCTGCTTACTGGCCTATAGAGGGAACCAGCGGCTATGACTTCTTAAACTATGTTAACGGTATTTTCTGCCGAACTGAGAGCGAGGAACGGTTTACTGAGATTTACTCTAGACTGACAGGTTTAAATACCCCCTACGAGCAGCTTTTTATGGATAAAAAAAGGCTGATTGTAGAGAAAAATATGGCGGGAGATGTAGATAATTTAGCCCATCTTTTGAAACGAGTATCGGGGCATTCTAGAGTAGGAATCGATTTTACTCAGCATGGTCTGCAAAGAGCTTTGGCTGAGATTCTGATACTGTTTCCCGTTTATCGAACTTATATCAATCAAGAGGGATTAAGAGAATCGGATCGCTTCTATGTGAAGGAAGTCATTGAAAAAGCTAGAGAGCAAGTGCCGTTGCTTTTGAAGGAACTGAACTACATTGAAAAACTCTTGTTGCTAGAAGAGGAGGACTCTTTAAAGGCAGAACAAAGAGAAGTACAGCGTCACTTCGTGATGAGACTTCAGCAGTTGACTGGCCCATTGATGGCGAAAGGAATTGAGGATACGCTTTTATATGTTTACAACCGACTTTTATCCCTGAATGAAGTGGGTGGAAATCCGAGCCAATTTGGGGTTAGCGTTGCAGATTTTCACGAGTTCAACCAAAAGCAGCATGAGCGTTGGCCTCATAAAATGAATGCCACGGCAACCCATGATACCAAGCGTGGGGAAGATGTCAGAGCTAGAATAAATGTGCTTTCAGAAATTCCCGATGAGTGGGAAGAACAGGTAAAAACTTGGAGTAAAATTAACGACTCTAAAAAACGCCGCATGAAGGGTCGAGTTTTTCCTCAAAAGAATGATGAATATTTCTTTTACCAAACGCTGGTTGGTGCTTTTCCGTTTGCTGAAAGCGAGCGATCGCACTTTGTAGAGCGCGTGAAAGAATATGTAGTGAAAGCGGTTCGAGAGGCTAAGGTTCACACCGCTTGGCTCAGACCGGATACTGATTATGAAGATGGCTTTGTTGCTTTTATCGAAGAAGTCCTGAACCCTTCCACAGATAATCAATTTCTCCAGGAGTTTCTGCCCTTCCAACAATCGATAGCTTACTACGGAATTTTCAATTCTCTCTCTCAAACTTTGCTAAAAATTACCGCTTCTGGTGTACCTGATTTTTATCAAGGAACGGAGTTATGGGAGCTGAGTTTAGTAGACCCAGATAATCGGCGTCCAGTGGACTTTGAGCAGCGGCTAGCATTCCTTAAAGAGATTAAAGAGAAAGCTAAGGCAGATGTTCTGAAGCTGATCGATGAGCTATTTACGAGTAAGGAGGATGGAAGAATTAAGCTTTTCTTGATAGCTAGGGTTCTGGAGGCAAGAAAACAAAATTTGGCAGTTTTCCAAAAAGGAGATTATATACCGCTAGAAGTGAATGGAAAGTTTCAGGATCGGATTGTTGCTTTTGCCAGAAGTTATGAAAATCGGGTGGCAATTACAATTGTCCCGCGATTGCTGACGAACGTTGTCCAAGAAGGAGAATATCCTTTGGGAGAAGTATGGGGTGACACCCAGTTGAAGCTACCGCAGGGAATGCCATCTGCAATGAAAGATGCAATTACTTCTCAGTCCCTGAGCGCGAATGGCACGGTGTTGATTGGGGACGCCTTAAAACACTTTCCGGTAGCTTTATTAATTAGCGAAAGCGATCGCTAATATCGATTCCCCTTTGTCATACTGGACATCAGATACTGTTGCCCCTCATCGATCGGGGGGCAACAGACAGATTTATTACAAATACTAAGGAAAAATCGTGATTAATCAATCATTACCTCAAACCGAATTGTTTCCCTCCCTAGAACAAATTCAGGCAGTAAAAGCCTACATTAAAAAAACTTGGAAAACCCTCTATCGCTCTCACGAGCATATTTTGGATGCTGCCCGCGACCCAAAAATTGGTCATATTTCCGGTAAAGGTTGGCCTATCTATGTCTCGCAATCAGAAGATCGAGCGCTCATTGAGGCATCTTTGCGGGAAGTTTTGAGCAACGAAGAATTTAATCAAATTGAAATTCGCACGTTACCGGCAGAAGTTGATCAAATTGAAGATCACGGGTTGCTCTATTTACCTCATGCCTATGTGGTTCCGGGCGGTCGTTTTAATGAGATGTACGGCTGGGATAGCTATTTTATCCAGTTAGGATTGTTGCGAGATGGAGAAATAGAATTAGCCAAAAGCTTGGTGGAACAGCTAATTTATGAAATTGAGCATTACGGCACGATTTTGAATGCCAATCGTACCTATATGCTGACGCGATCGCAACCTCCCGTCCTTACGCCGATGATTTTGGCTCTCTTCCAGCACACGCAGGATCGGGACTGGCTGCAATCAGTACTGCCAACCGTTGAACGTTTTTACTACTATTGGACATTACCCCCCCACCTGAATCAAGCAACCGGACTTTCGCGCTATTTTGCATTAGGTGAAGGTCCAGCGCCGGAAGTGTTAATTTCCGAGCGGGATGAAGAAGGGAGAACTCATTATGATCGGGTACGGGAATATTATCGGACGTTTGCAGTTGAAGCTTACGATGTCAACTTGTATTATGACCGCCAGAGCGATCGCTTAACTGATTTATTTTACAAAGGCGATCGTTCCATGCGAGAATCTGGGTTTGACATCAGCAACCGTTTTGGCCCATTTAGTGTAGATATTATTCACTATGCGCCCGTTTGCTTGAATGTTTTGCTTTATAAAACAGAACAAGATACCGCTCAGATAAACGATATTTTGGGATACGAAGAAATTGCTCATCAGTGGCGCGATCGCGCTCGCAACCGCCACAAATTAATTGACCGATTTCTTTGGGATGAAGAAGCTGGACTTTACTTTGATTACAACTTCCATACTGGCAAGCGTCGCCCCTATGAATTTGCCACCACATTCTATCCTTTGTGGGCTGGAATTGCATCTGAAGAACAAGCCAAAAGAGTAGCCGAAAATTTACCCGAATTTGAGGCACCGGGAGGATTACTCACCAGCACTCATGTAACCGGAAATCAATGGGATGCTCCCTTTGGTTGGGCACCTTTACAGTTAATTGCAGTTCAAGGACTTCATCGCTATGGTTATCACCAAGACGCCGATCGTTTAGCGAAAAAGTTTATATCTCTGCTAGTGCAAGAGTTTGAAAGATACGGAACGCTAGTAGAAAAATATGACGTTTGTAATTGCTCCGCCAATGTTTCCCATGAAATTCTCTTTGGCTACAGTTCCAACGAAATTGGCTTTGGTTGGACAAACGGAGTCTTCCTCGAACTGTTATCAACCTTAGAATAACTGAAAATTTATAACGCAGAGTTAGTAAAAGGAAATCACCAAGGTACACGAAGTTAAATATTCCTTTGCGTACCTTTGAGATTTCCTTAGCGTACCTTTGCGTTTAAATTATTAAGATTCCCGTCCTGTTGCCCATCTATCGCGCCATTTTACTGTCCCTTCCGTGGCAATAACCCAGCGGCGACCGACAGTATTTTCGCGCAAGGGTGCCTGACCTTCACGCCACAGTGCATACTTGTAAGTAATTAACTTTCCAGCACTTTCATCAAAGGGAATTTCCCCAAACCAAGTATTAGTATTGATGAATTCTAGCGGATACGCCTTAGAGATATCCCAATTGCCTAACTCCGGACAATCTCCGATTACCACAACAGTTTCACCCGGCTGTGTCTGCACTCCATTAAGTTGCACCCGCACAATCGTTTGCCCCTTGATGCGTTCCCCAACATGACTGATGACAATTACATCCCGCGCGTCTAGTTCCAAGTCTTGCAACTTTCCGTCTGTAACTTCAAACTTGCGCCGCATTAAAATATCGGTATGTTCGCCGTCTGGTAACTCCGTATCAATTGCTTCCAACTTGACAGCTTCCCCTCGATTCATCGCTACAAACAAAACAGAATCGCGGTAACGACGTACATAACAATAAACATCAGGCGTTAGATATTTTTGCCACTGACTCCCCATCGATACGGCTGGATTTAATCGCCGCAAACCTGATAGCAACCGGATATCTCGATAGAGGCGTGACTCGGTGTCCCAATTTTCCATCATCGGACGGTTGTAAGGATCGTTCCCGTCGTTGGTATCGTCGTGGAGATACTGTTCTGTACCGTAGTAGATACAGGGAATCCCACGGGAGGTCATAATCACAGCGATCGCTACCCGCAGCATCTCTGGATCGGGATTCAATGACTGGAAGCGGGGCATATCGTGATTATCAATAAATGTAATCAACTCCGTCGCCCCGCAGTAACGATGATCCAGATCCAGAACATCTTGAATCAGGTGAAATCCTCCTTCAGCACCCTGCGCCAAAGCCGCTCGGATTGCCAAACAAAAACCAAAATCTAGCATTGTCATGCCAGATTCATTGGCGAATTCTACCGAAAGGTCGCTTCGAGGGTCGCTAAAAATCCACTCGCCAAAGATAAAAACATCTGGTTTGTGAGTGGTAATATCCGCGTTAAATTCTTGCCAAAACCAGATCGGCATATGCTTTACAGTGTCAACTCGTAAAGCATCAACTCCCCGGTCTAGCCATTGTTTAATAGCTCCTTTAATGTAGTTTCGGTACTCGACGTTATTTTCGTTAAAAGTTGCTAAACCAGACAATTCACAATTTTGCACCTGCCACTCATCTTCCCAATTGGTAACTTCACCATAGTGGTGATACCAGTTATCTTTATCGTCATTAAAATCAGCAATTTTTACTCCATCGTCGTAGAGTTCTCCCTTCTTCCCGCTGAAATCTGGATTACTGTGATTACACACAATATCCAACACCAGTTTCATCTTGCGTTTGTGTAACTCAGCAACTAATCTGTCAAAAACTGTATCTTTTGTATCTTGAGTTTTATTGAGCGAAGGTTCTTCATCCTTGCCAATAAAGCGAGGATTAATCCGTTTAAAATCCTTCGTCCAATAGCCATGAATCGCAGCTTGCTCAACAAATAATGCTTCCACTTGCTCAAACAGGGGGGTAAGCCAAACTGCGGTAACTCCTAAGTCCTTTAAGTAATCTAGTTTTTCAATAATTCCCTGTAAATCTCCACCCCAATATTTACCCCAATCTTTTCGCTCTGGATCGTAAAGTTCTGGGTTTGGCCCTTCGCTGTTGTCAGGATCGCCGTCATAGAAACGATCTACAACAATGAAGTAAATGGTTTCCTGGCGAAATTCAATATCTCTGGTGTATAGAAACTCTAAATCAATATCACTTTCTGGTTTAGCTTCGATAACCAAAGACTCGATTTCTGCTTCTGAATTAGTAACTTCGTATTGAGATGACGAAGCTTGAGATGGAGGAGTTGATACCATAAAGTTTAGTGCGGCTAGTGTTGATAGAGGTGCGCTTTTGGAAAGGTCTGTGCTGTCCGGCTAAAGAGTTTAAGCCTTCAGACTAACTTTTTATAAATCTAACGAATTGTTTCCTTTTTTGTATATATATCCGGAGATAGTAGACTAATGGGACAAAGCCGTGATAAATGGAATAATTTTGTGGAAATTTTTAAAGCAACGAAATCTGCGGTTGGTTTGAAGGATTAGGTCTTACCCAACCGAACAGGGTGTTGGATTGAAGGAAGAAAGCCAACCTACAAAATACTTTACCCTCTTTTAAAGGCTACCGTGGACACACAAGTCTTCTTGAACTTGCAAGCGTCGTTTTATTCTCATAACCTCCCTTAAACAAGGGGAAAATCAAGTTAAAATCTCCCAATTTATTGGGGGGATGCCAGGGAAATCAACGTTTTGCAACTTAACTAAAGACGTGCGAACACCGTATCTTTTAGCCGAAGGAGAAATACAAACAGATGTACACTCCTCCGATTAAATTTATTTTGTATGCTCCGCAGATTAAATTTAATTTTTAAAATAAAAAGAAATTTTCTTAGATAATTGTTACCACTGAGGATCTGCTTCAATTAGTTCTGAAGCTAATTTACTTTCTACAGGTTTGGAAAACAAATATCCTTGACCAAAATCACAATTGAGCGCTCTTAGTTGGGCTAATTGACCGGAAGTTTCTATTCCTTCAGCAATCACATTTATCCCCATCGTATGAGCCATTCTCATAATTGCGGGAACCAGCCCTATATTTTCTTGACTACTTTCCATACGGTTAACGAAAGATTTGTCAATCTTCAGGGTATTAATTGGAAAGCAGTGCAAGTAACTTAAGGAAGAATAACCTGTTCCGAAGTCATCAAGGCTTAACTGAATTTGACGCTTCTTGAGTTCCTGAATAATTGCCATTGCTGATTGGCTATTATTTATAAGGACACTTTCTGTGATTTCTAGTTTTAAGCTTTGTGGACTTAGTTGAGTTTTTTTAAAAATTTCGTCTATTTGCTCAATTAAGTTTGATTGGGAAAACTGCCGACCTGAAAGATTCACGCTAATTGTTAGAGGTTCTTGCGTGAGTTTCTGTTCTTGCCAAATCTTTAATTGCTGGCAAGCTTCCCGCATGACCCAAGTATCAATCTGAGTAATCAAACCTGTTTCTTCTGCAATTGGAATGAAGTCCAATGGAGAAATAAATCCTCGATGGGGATGATTCCAGCGCACTAACGCTTCAAATCCAGCAAGTTTGCCCGTATTCAGTGCAACAATCGGCTGATAATAAACTTGAAATTCTTGTTGATTTATAGCCTTTCGTAGGTCGGTTTCTAACTGTAAAAGCTGGATAGCTTCCTGGTGCATAGCTGGATCAAAAACGTGATACCGAGCTTTGCCATATGTCTTTGCATGGTACATAGCGGTATCTGCATCCCGCAACAAATATTCAGGTTGTTCATAATTAATATTCCCCAGAGCGATGCCAATACTGGCGCTCATGAATACTTCATGTCTGGATAGTTGAAAAGGATGCATCAGTTCTTGAAGAATTCGATCGGCAACTAGGGTAGCAGTGCAGGCATCATTAATTTGTTCAACGATGATTGCAAATTCATCCCCTCCTAATCGCGTTAGCGTATTGACGATGTTCAAACAGGGTTCAAGTCGTCTGGAAAGAGCCTTTTGGACACGCTTGGCAAATGCAATCAGCAGTTCGTCTCCTACCAGATGACCGAGAGAATCGTTGACGACTTTAAAGCGATCGCAATCGAGAAATAACACCGCAAACTGATAATCTGCCTCTTGCTTAGTCCGGCTGAGTGCGTTTTCGAGACGCTCCATGAAGACAGCCCGGTTGGGCAAGCCAGTTAACGGATCGTGCAACGCCATATCTAGCAGTTGGCTCTGGATTCGCTTGCGCTCAAGAATTTCTTCATTGAGTTCTTGATTCGTCCTTTCTAACTGACTGGTACGCTCCTTGACCCGATTTTCAAGCTCTGCGTTCAGTTCCAGAACTTTTACTTGTGCTTCTCTCAGAGCCAGTTGATTCTTGACGCGGACTAACACTTCTTCTACCTGAAACGGCTTGCTGATGTAATCGATTCCACCAACCGTAAAAGCTTTTACCTTGTCAATCGCCTCATCGAGAGCGCTTAAAAAAATTACAGGAATCTCGCGGGTTTGCTCGTTCGCTTTCAGTTTTTCGCAGACCTCATAGCCATTCATTTGAGGCATATTGATGTCGAGCAAAATCAAATCCGGCGGTTTTGCCTGACACGCTTTTAGAGCAGTTTGTCCGTTCGTTACACTGCGAACTTTATAGCCCTGATGACTTAACAAATCGGATAACAGCCGCAGATTGTTTGGCGTATCGTCAACAAGTAGAATATTTCCGTTTAGTGGAAATACGCGATCGCTATTCATTAGATAATTTGTTCGATTAAATCAGTGATCTGTTCAAACTGAAAGTTGTTGACACAATCCACCAGAGCATTGAATATTGGAGCCTTTGACTCCGCGATTTGCTCGGCGAGGCTCAAAATCAACTCCGCATCTGCCTCAATAGCGGCTTGATAGAGAGCTGCAATCCACTCAACAGGCATCTCTTGAAAGAATGAAGGAGTTAGGAGAAACGATGAATTGGGTGTTGAAGTTTCCGTACTCCCCCTAGGTCGAGGGAGGAAGCAACTTTCGCCTTCTAATGACTCTTCATAAAGATAACGTACCCCTAAATGTTGAGCCATTTTTTCAAAGATAATTTCATTCCGGAAAGGTTTGCCGATGAAATCATCGCAGCCTGTTGACAAAATCAGGTTTCGCTGATCTTCAAAGGCACTGGCGGTTATCGCAATAATGACTACTGCCTGACCATTCACATCCGCTTTAATGCGTCGGGTGGCTTCATACCCGTCCATCACTGGCATCCGCATATCCATCCAGATCAGGTGCGGCTGCCAAGTCTTCCACAGGGCAAATGCTTCTAGACCATTTTCGGCTTCGCGCACTTCAAATCCAACATCTGTTAAGAGTTTGACTAGCAGGATGCGATTTTCCAAGCGATCTTCCACAACCAGGATGCGATATTGAAGTTGGTTCGGGACTAAACCAATCACCCTGGGTTGCGGTTGTGTCGTTTGAATATCAGTCGCTTCAGCTTGACGAATCTGGATATCAAATGAAAATCGCGTTCCCCGATCTACTTGGCTGCTGACTGCAATATCTCCTCCCAGAAGTTGCACAAATTTGCGGCTAATTGGTAGACCTAATCCAGTTCCTTGCTGAGATTGCCGACCTGTTTCTGTTTGGGAAAAAGCTTCAAATAATTTGTGTACTTCTTGTGGGGAAATACCAGGGCCGGTATCTTCGACTTCAAACACCAAACGGTGATTGGGAATGGATAATGGGGAATGGGATTTCTGCGGATTATCGATTTGATGTCTAACTCGCAAGGTGACACCGCCGGATGAAGTAAATTTGATGGCATTTCCGAGGAGATTCATCAAGATTTGCCGCAATTTACTTTCATCTGTTTGCACGTATTGAGGAATATCTGGGGCATAGTCTAAGATAATCTGTAATCCCTTGGATTTCGCTTTTAATCGAAACATCTTTTCTAGGTTGTCCAAGAGGCGAATTAAGTCAAAGCAATTTTCATGAATAGTCGTTCTGCCTGCCTCAATCTTGGACATTTCTAGAATGTCGTTGATTAATTCCAAGAGATGTTCGCCACTTCGATTAATGATTCCCAGATATTCCTGATGAGCTTTGGATAGAGATGAGTCAAGGTTCATCACTTGGGTAAAGCCGAGGATGGCATTGAGTGGCGTTCTCAGTTCGTGGCTCATGTTGGCGAGAAATTGGCTCTTGGCGTGGTTGGCAACCTCGGCAGCTTCTTTCGCTCTGCGTAATTCTGCCTCAGCCTGAAAGCGATCGCTAATATCGATCATCAAACCATCCCAGAGAATATTCCCATCCGCTTGCTTTTCCGGTCGAGAATCCCCTTGAATCCATTTGATGTTCCCTTGCACAATAATTCGCCAGATGCCATGCCAATGTTTTAGCGTATTCGCTGAGACAGCGATCGATTCAATGACATTGGGTAAGTCATCTGGATGAACGACATCAAATATTAAAGATATATTCTGCTGAACCGCTTCTGGAGAAAGACCAAAGATTTCTTGGCAAACGGGACTGATATACGGAAAACTCATCATCCCATCCGGGCGCATCATAAATTGATAAATCATGCCCGGTATGTTTGTTGCCAAATTTTGATACCGACTGTTGCTCCGTTGCAATGCCTCCTCGACCCGTTTGCGCTCGATAATTTCAGTGGTGGCTTTTTCAAAGAGCGTGCATTGCTGGATAGCGATCGCCAATTGCACAGATAACTGTCTGAGACATTCGATTTCGGAGGAGTGCCACTCCCTTGCGCCTTCACAGTGCTGGGCAATCAGCAATCCCCACAAATTTTCTCCTTGCAAAATCGGAACCACCAAGTTCGCTTTCACCTCAAACTGGCTGAGTAAATCAATATGGCACTCATTTAGACCCGCGTTGTAAATATCCGCCATCGCTCGAATGCGACCTTGCTGGTAAAGGGGGACATAGGTTTCCACAAAGCAGCCGTCTTGAATATTGCTTCCGACAATTGGCGTCCAATCCTCGCCCACTGACTCGACAGCCACAACCCCGCTCCAGTCTAGATTAAAGTGGTAAATAATTGTCCGATCGGTTGCCAAAAATTGTCGGACTTCATCCACGGCTGTTTTCAAGACTGCCTCTAGGTTAAGAGAGGAGCGAATGCGTTCTTGGATAGTCCCCACCAACCGTTCCCGCAAAAATTGCTGTTGCAAGGCAATTTCCGCTTGTTTGCGATCGCTAATGTCCCGGCAGATGCAAACCCGAAATCCTTCTTCGGTATAAGTCAGAGAAATTTCTAGGAAAAAGGTGCTTCCATCCTGCTTTTTACCGATTGCTTCTCCACACCATTCTCCCTCTCGTAACAGAATGGGAACAACTTCTTGAGCCAAGCGATTAATTTCATCTGGGTAAAAAAGTTTGTGCCAAGTCTTACCCAAAAGGTCATTGATGTTGTCGTATCCAAAAATCTTGATATGAGCATCGTTCAGATAGATGTACTCATCCTCGGCATTGAGAATCGCCATACCATCCAATGCCGACTCTACCGCGACTAACTGCCGCCGCAGTTCGCTTTGAGCATTGACAAGCTCTTCTTGTGCCTGTTGACGAACTCTAATTTCTTGCTGTAGCTGTTGATTTTGGCAGTCGAGATAGGCACGGTGTTGTTTTTCCTGCTCTAAGAGGGAAGCTTGAGCGATCGCAATCCCGACTTGAGCCGCAACAGACTCTAATAGTTCAATCTCGTCTGCTGTCCACTGACGGATGCGATCGCACTGATGCAAGCCAATTGCTCCGTTCGGTTCTCCCTGGTAAGAAGTCCGCACTGCTAGCATCGACTTTAGACCGATCTGGCGGCAAAATGGCTCAACCGCTTCTAAAAGAGGCTCAGCATAAACATCCGGTGAGGAAATGGCAGCATCTTGTGCGAGCATTAGCTGGACATGGGGATTGCCAACGACAGGGATATCCAAAGACAGTAGCGATTGATAACCAGGAGCCACAAACTCAGCGACTATCGGAATTCTGAGTTCCGGTTCCACCACGTAGGTATGAATGAGGCAGCGATCGATCCTGAGTAGCTGAGAAATTTGTTCGGCGGCGGTGGCAAAGATGTGCTGAGGTTCTAAACTAGAGCGGATTTCTTCGGCAATCTGCTTGAGCAGGACAGTCCGGCTAAATTGATTGGTCAGCGCTTCTACTGCCATTCGCTCCTCGGTGATATCCGCTTGAATCCCCACATAGTGAGTCAAGCACCCTAAAGCATCTCGCACCGGAGCAATAGAAAATTCATTCCAAAATAAGCTGCCGTCTTGGCGATAGTTCCGCAGCACAACGCGACACTCTCTTGCTTCGCGCAGTGCCAGCCGCAGCTCCTCAAGAGCGGGTTGGGTGGTGTCGGGTCCCTGTAAAAAGCGGCAATTTTTGCCCAGAGTTTCTGCTGCCGAGTAACCCGTGATGGACTCAAAAGCTGGATTGACGTAAATCACTGGCGTGTCGGGCAGTTGGGCATCGCTAATGACAATACCATTGCTAGAAGCGGCGATCGCTCGCTCCAGCAGTCGCAGCCGATCTTCTGAGTGCTTGCGATCGCTGATGTTTAAGGAATACCCAACGCACTCAATGGGATTACCCGCTTCGTCTTTGACCAATTTCATCTGATCGTAGAGCCAGCGATAAGTTCCGTCCTTGTGCAAAAAGCGGTATTCGTAGGCGTAATCTCCTGTAACAAACAGTCGCGGTAATTCAGCAAAGACGCGACTAACATCTTCTGGATGGATGTGGCTTGCCCAAAAAGTTCCATCTTCGAGAAATTCTTGGGCTTCATAGCCTAAAACTGTCTTGATATTCTCACTGACAAAGGTGATGTCATAATTCCCCGATGCCTTGCAGCTATAAATAATTCCCGGACTAGAGGTGAGCAGATGTTGCAGGCGTTCGGTCGCCGAGCGCAGTGCCACCTCCGCTTGTTTACGAGCAGTGATTTCCATCACCACTCCCCCAACGCCAGAAAGCCGATTATCCTCGTCTGGTATGGGAAAGAAAGAAACCATCCAGTCTCGAACAATACCCGGTTGGCTCGGTACTTCACCGCTGATTTCTTGGTTGAGAATAGATTCGCCTGTTGCGAACATTCGCCGATAGAGAGGTTCCAGCTTAGGGGCGATATCGGGGATGACTTCACAGAGGCTCTTGCCAATCATGTCACCCGCAGGGAAACCATTCACCTCTGCCAGGAGTTCGTTGATTTGCACAAATCGCAGTTGCTCGTCCATGATGCTCAATCCGACAGGAGCCGAGCTAAAAAAGGCATTCAGGCGAGCTTCCCGCAAGGCGAGTTCTCGTTCTAAGGCAATGCGAACGACTTCGTCGCGCTTCGCTCCGCTAACGTCTTTATGCGTCCCCGTCATCCGCAGCGCCACACCAGAGCGATCGCGCTCCATTACCTTACCATGACACAAAATCCACTTCCATTCGCCTGATTTTGAGCGCATCCGCAATTCAATTTCGGAAATGGGTGTTTTACCTTCCCGATGCAAGGTTAAAGAGTCTATCGCCCGAGAGGTATCCTCTGGATGTACTAGCCGCTCCCAGGACTGGTAACTGTTCTCAATCTCCTCTGGCTCATACCCCAGCATCTTCTTGCATTGCCGGTCGA
This sequence comes from Trichocoleus sp. ST-U2, assembly GCF_039961875.1. Classification (NCBI taxonomy): domain Bacteria; kingdom Bacillati; phylum Cyanobacteriota; class Cyanophyceae; order Leptolyngbyales; family Trichocoleusaceae; genus Trichocoleus; species Trichocoleus sp. ST-U2. The sequence goes on from NZ_JAMPJY010000032.1 coordinate 61,700, forward strand.
AATACATCTCTCCGGTCGTTAAATTCCAATCCCATATCCCTAAAGCACTCCCATCTAACGCCATTTGCAGCCGTTCTTCGCTGCTTCTGAGAGCGGCTTCGGCAAGTTTGCGCTCAATCAGCCAACCTAACTGAGCCGCAACTGCACTTACTAGCTCAAACAAATGTCGATCTTCTGCACTTTTGCCACGCTTAAAGAAAACTAAAACTGCCAACACTCGCTGATTGGCGAGAATTGGCACGCCCAAACCCGTCTTTAATCCAACTTTTGCGGCGATTTGCGATCGCACAAAGGTTTCCTGCGTGGCTTCGGAAACATCTTCGACCCATTCTGGTTGCTGCGATGACCAAACGCGCCCTGGCAGACCCACGTTGGATCTAAATGTGACTGTTTCGCTATGGCGTCGGAATTCTTCAACCGAGCTATGTTGCAAAGCGACGACCGCATCGCGATCGCACCCGTACCAACCCGGACTATTTTTTAAAACTGTACCATCATCACACGGAACCCAAGTTTCTCCCAAATCCCAGCCGATTGTCGTACAAATTAACCGCAAAATAATTGCTAAAGCAGTATCAACGTCAACAGAACGATTGATGGCTTGGGTTGCTTCCAGCAACAGACGAATTTCAACTTCTGCTTGCTTTCTTTCAGTAATATCACTTGTCGTGCCGAGAATCTGCTTCACCTTGCCGTCAGCGGTTCTCGCAAACAGACTATCCCGATTGAGCAGAGTCCGCCATTCTCCATTTCGATGCCTCATCCGGTACTCATTCTCAAAGATTTCGCTGTCAGCGGCGTCCTCGAATTGTTGGAAATATTCCGGCAGTCTGGCGAAATCGTCAGGGTGCATCAGGTTTTGGAAACCTAACCCCATTTCTTGAATTTCTTGGGGCGTATACCCTAAAGTCGCGCCGATTTCACGATTAATATAAACATTACGCTGCTCGCTCAGATCGTAGAGAAACAAAACATTGGGACTGGCTTCAGCAATCCGCTCAATGAAATGCTGACTCTGGAGTAACTCCTGCTGTGTCTGTTTATGTTCGGCGATTTCAGATTCTAGATTATGCAGCGTTTTTAATAACTCGGCGGTGCGATCGCTGACCCGAATTTCTAACTCATCGTTGACGCGGCGTAAAGCTTCTTCTGCCTGCACCCGGATTGCAATCTCGCTCTGGAGTTCCTGGTTGAGAATCTCTAGTTGTTCGGGCGTTTCCAAAGCCAGGAATTGCGGCAGCAGCGTTACCATTTGTAGAGCCGTGTAGCAGGAAACCAAGGCAGTCATCGCTTGCTCAATTCCTGTCAGCCAGTAAACTGGATGCCAAAGCGTCCAGATTTCCATCAGGTGCCCGGTACCGCAGAGAATAGTAAAGGCTCCAAATAAGGCAAATATCCCTTGAAAGGGAATATCTTTCCGCTTGTGGATGAAGTAGATGAGCATCGCCGGAATTGAGAAATAGGCGATCGCAATCAACAAGTCAGAAACCAGGTGAAGCCATACCAGTTTCGTTTGCCAAAGGTAGCAGTGACCGTGAGGGATAAATTGTCCTGAAGAAAACAATTCTTTTAAAAGCTTCCACATATTACGATCTTTGGCTATAATTCGGAGTTATTCCCGATGCATAAAGATACGGTTAGATAAGCTTCCCAGCTTTAGCTTTTGCCGCGACCCCTCAAGCGCATTCGACTCAGAGTTGAAGCTCAAACTGATGGATAGCTGAGTCTTGGGTTTCCATAACAGCGAGTAATATGCAGAAGAATCTGCTAGAGATTGAGCAAGTTGAGTCAGTACAACACTTGATTCAAGATTGATTCCCCATCTTTAGATAGATATTCTTCATTATTAAACATGACAATTCTATTTGGGTAAGTCAAGGGAAGAATTTAGTTTTATCTGTCTGTCTCGAACCCCTCTTCCCCCCAGATCAGCTAAATTTGCTTGTCCATACTTGGTGGGAGAGGCAGTTTAAGGTTTATGAATTTTGTTTGTATACGTGACAACAACTATTCTAGCGATCGTCTACATAAAGCCTTTCTTCATAACTGCTTTTATCAAACTAAAACGGTTGAGTCAGATTCTGGTAAATTTGCCAAGATTTAGGTGGAATCTCTAGATTGCCCTAAATTGGGCATTGCTAAATCAAAGTTTAATTTAGCAATGTCAGGTAAAGGATCGCGATCGCAAAACGGTTGTCACCTTGCAACCTCGCTTTGTAAATGTGGAAAAAGTGAAACTTGCCGCTGAGTGACAAGCTATTAATTAAAAAATTTTTCTTCAGTTGATGAGAGACATAAAAGCCCGATCCCTGACTCACTCCTCGCAGAAACTTGGTTAGCAAAGTCCATGTGAAGCCAAGCAATCTTCAACTGGCAGCAAAAAGATATAGAAATATTTAAGAATCCGCTCAAATACTATTGAGAAATTAGGTTGAGGGTAGACTGATTGATGGCAGCGATCGCTCTACAACTTAGGAGTTGCCATTGGGGCAATTATACGCTGATCGTGATTGACTCTCCCGACTGATAGGGCTGGGGTGTCGATTCATTAAGTGCGAAAGGGAAATTAAGATTCAAGGCAGTATGGACGAGAAAGCGATCGCTGGTCAGCTCGCTCTAGAATCTCTTCCCGGTTCATCTGCATTTAAAGCTCAGCGAGAGGAGCCAGCGGCACAGACTCAGACCCATTAAGGCGCTCCAATTCACTGCTCGTTGCTATACCAATTCTCTAGGATTCGTGAAGGAAAAATCGGGGAGCTAAATCCTCCCATCTCACTACTGAAATAGGATTCCTATATACCCATAATTGTGCAATTCATTAATCAATCGATTAACTATTAGCAATCTCAAGCAAAACAAACTCAATAAATTTTTTAGCCGTCTATCCTTGTCTCTATCAAACTATTATTGCTGTTCAATTGAGAATTTGTGAGAATTGTCGGGTTTGAACTTTCAGTTGCATCGTTTCCGACATCAAAACTGACCGTATAAACAGATGCATCAGGCGCGTACACTTCAATTTTGTAATTGCCAGCAGAAGGCAGCAATGCTTGCCACTGTGCGCCATCGGTAATCGTCCCGACCGTTTGCCCTTCCGGATCGATTACGGTGATATTGACGTTGCCTTCTACCGCTGCCACTGTCAATAGCTGCCCCTCAGTGGCGGAAAGAGAGAAAGAGTGGCACTGATTAGGTTCTAAGTTGCCACCCATCGTTGTTTGTGTAGAACCTGAGTGGAAGCTGATTTCCTGAGTGAATAGCGTATCTGCTGGGATTGACTCCTCTGGGGGGCAGTTATCTATCGGTGCTGAAAGCGTCTCTTGGGGAGTTTTAGGTTGCTCTTGTTTTCTTCTTTTTGGAGCCAGCCGACAGACGATCTTGGAGCCGCCGCTACCTAGCAAACCCAGCGCTGGTGCTGCGACAGGTACCCAACCTGCCTGCATAAAGAAATAGAAGCCGGTAACGAACAAAATGCCCAGCGTTGCAGTTCCAACCACAATCAATCGCAGGGGATGACGGATTCGCCAAGCTAAAATGCCGCCAACGGCTGCCCATCCCACAATCCATAGCACCTCAACCCATTCCGACCAAGACCAAAACAAAGGTCGCTTGTCTAGAACAACGCTGAGGATTTGGCTGACGGTCTGTGCTTGCACCCTTACCCCAAACATCTTACGACTGCCCCCGTAGGGGGTATAAAAAACGTTATCAACTGTGGGTGAGGTGACACCGATCAGAACAATGCGATCTTTAACCCAATCGGGGTTAATCTGACCTTTCAAAACTTCAGTGAGCGTTACCTGCTGGGCGATATTATGAGCGGAGCGATAATCGAGCAGGATCTGGTAGCCGCCTGAATCTGCCTGCTGGTATCCTCCAAAATTGGCTTCTAGGGGTTTGAAGACAATTGAATTGAGCTGGAGATAATTTTTTGGGTGCGGTTGTGCCTCGATTCCCAGTTGTTCAAGGTAGCGCAGTGCCAGACGCGCACCGAGGGAGTAGGGGGTCTTACAGGCACCGACATCGGAAGTCGCAAACAGGAGACTGCGGCGAACGGCGTTATCGGGATCGATCACCAAATCGTCGAAGCTAAGGCGGTCTTCCGGGACAATTTTTGGCGGTGCAACTCCAGGATTATCAATATCGCTGATTTTGCAGACGGTAATGATGCGATCGCTCTTTTGTAATTGCTTGGATAATTCTGCATGACCGGGTTCCATCGGGATGTCGCGGTAGATATCCAAACCGATGACTCGTGGTTGATGCCGTTCTAGTTGCGCTAACAGCTGATGCAGAGTCTGGTCGGATAGCGGATATCTGTTTTGAGCTTTGATATCTGCTTCGGTGATTTCGACGACCAGGAGGCGAGGATCTGGCCCTTCCATTGGGGATGAACGATCTAAGTCGCCCAATACCCGTGTCGCAAACCGTAACCGCACCATCTGATCGAAGGTTGCCAGTTCCAAGGACTGCAAACCTCCCAGTTGCCTCACCCCTAGCAACAAGCTGGTAGCAAGGATACTGGCGATCGCTAAACGGATCGGCGATGCCTTTTTCTCAAGGACACCCGCGCGATCGCTAATTTTTTCCCCGCTTTTGTCGGCAATATTTTCTGGATCAAATTTTTCTGCAACGGGCGTATTTTCAGATAACGATACCTCTGTCAATGAAGCGATCGCTTGGCTGACTTCTGTAGCGGACTGGTAGCGATCGCGGAAGTGGTATCGTACCATCTTGTCTAAAATTGCTGCTAGGCGATCGCTGACCTTTACTTTATCCCGCCAAATAATCTCAGAGGTTTCAGGATCTTCTGGTAGCTGGTTCGGTCTTAACCCAGTCAGCAGTTGGATGGCAGTGATCCCCAAGGCATAGATATCGCTGCTGTATTTTGGCTTACCCGCTAGTTGTTCGCTCGGCACATAACCTTGAGTGCCAATTCCGACTGTAATGCTGGTCTGATCGGTTCCACTCGTCAACTGGGTGCGGATTTCCTTGACCGCGCCAAAGTCAATTAAAACTAATTTGCCGTCCTGTCGCCGCCGGATCAAATTGCTCGGCTTGATGTCGCGGTGGATGACTTGATAAGCATGAACAAACTCCAGGATGCCCAGTACATCCTGCAAGAACTGAATAATTTCAGATTCGCTCAGTCGCGTACCTTGGTGCAATTCATCGCTCAGCGGCGAACCTTCAATGAACTCCTGCACCAGGTAAAATTGTTGATCTTGTTCAAAGTAAGCTAGCAGATGAGGGATTTGTTGGTGGTGGCCCAGTTTTTCAAGCGTTTTTGCCTCGGTTTTGAACATCCGTCGAGCCACCTGCAAAAAAGCAGGATCTTGACGAGCAGGTTTGAGGTGCTTTACAACACACTTAGGGTTTCTCGGTCGCTGCGTATCCTCGGCAATGTAAGTTTGACTAAATCCTCCAGCTCCTAGGACTTTGACAACTTTATAGCGCCCTCCCAGTTGTGTTCCCAGCATGGTCGCTCAGTATGCATCAATCCTGATTTTGGCATACAACTCAGTTTTGCTGAGCTTGGTTATTTATCTGTTGTCAGTTGTCGCTCGTTAATGATTTTTCTCATCCCCGTGACAAGTCGTTCTTAATTGCTTGTCAACAAGATTTCCGATAGCCGTATGGTAGTAAGAAGCGATGCTTGTTACCAACTTTTCCAAATGCAGATGATTCAAGGTACAACCAAACTTTTAGGGGTGATTGGTCATCCCATCGGGCATTCCCTATCGCCGGTGATGCACAATGCGGCGATCGCTCATTTAGGATTAGATTGCGTTTATGTACCTTTGTCGGTCGCGCCGGAAGATTTAGAGAAAGCGATCGCCGGTTTTGCCGCAATGGATAATTTTGTGGGCTTTAGCGTTACCATTCCCCACAAACAGGCAATTATCCCCCTGCTATCAGAAGTATCCGACATTGCCCAAGCGATAGGAGCTGTCAACACCGTTACGAAGACGGATAAGGGATGGATGGGCACGAATACGGATGTTGAAGGCTTCCTCGCCCCCCTGGAAGCTGACCAGGGCGATTGGAGCCAAAGTCTAGCGGTCATTTTAGGCAATGGTGGTGCGGCGCGGGCAGTGGTTGCCGGTTGTAAAAAGCTGGGTTGTGCCCAAATCCATGTTGTTGGGCGAAACCGGGAGAATTTAACCGCTTTTCAAAATAGCTGGCGCAATTCATCTTTACCAGTAGAAATCAGCACCCATTCTTGGGAAGAACTCCCGAATCTGATTTCTCAAGCATCTTTGTTAGTCAATACAACACCTGTTGGGATGTACCCGAAGGTTGACGAGTCTCCCTTAGACGCAGAAGCGGTCGCCAATTTGCCAGAAGGCGCGATCGGTTACGATCTGATTTACAAACCCAACCCTACCCGGTTTCTGCAACAAGCACAAAGACAAGGCGCAATTATCATTGATGGACTGGAAATGCTCGTCCAACAAGGAGCCGCCGCCCTGAAAATCTGGTTAAACCGCGAGCCGCCAGTGGACGTGATGCGCCAATCTCTACAAAAACAATTAAAACTTAAAAATTAAACGCAGTGTGCAATTTTCTGTATTTCTCCCCAATTTATCGGGGGTTGCAGGGAGCTGGCAAAATTTGCTTGACATTTTGCTCTCCCAACCCTTAAAAAAAGGGGCTAAGAAAAAGTTGCACATGGCGTAAATTTAGCAAAAATGCACTGACGAGTAAATTTGCGGCTATACAAACCAAGCCGTTGCTTCGGCAGGCTTTTTTACGCGAATTTTTACTTAAATATTACAATTTATTGAAATTTTATCTTTAAATGCAAAATGTAGTGTTTTTCGAGTTTCACTTAACATATCCTATCCTTCTTCTACTTCAATTTCGCAGGATTTGTAGTAGCTTAGACATCACTTGACTCAATTTTTACAGATTGAGCCGTAAACCTACCCATTAATTTAAAGATTACGTAAAGATACTTTCATAAGGATGTGGTATTAAGTACTTGTTGCGTAGTAAAGAACAGCCCTAAAACCGTAAGATTTCCTACCTTACAGAAGCCGCTAATTTTTATGACTCTCAAGATTAGAAGGTCAGGCTTCAGGGAAGAGTGGGCTGGCTGAGTCAAAAACATCGCTCAATTTCTAAGTTTAGCTTCAAGTATTTGATTTTATTGACTTTGGAGAGGATTAAAGGGTATATGGTGGAAAGCCGCAAAGATATTAGAAACAATCCCACGCTTCCTGGATTGCCACCCCTATTGCGGGTTCCATCAGAATCATTGCAAATCTCTGGATTAGCTTCTCCCCCAGCTTTAGCAGGCTCTAAGAATTTCCAGAAACTAGGGGGCGATCACGGGTACGCACATACGCGCCCGATCCCGCGCCCAATCCGTTTTTCTTTAGTGCTTCCCACCTATAACGAAGGTGACAACATCCGGGAGATTGTTCGGTTACTGACTCAGTTGTTGGATGGAGCTATCCCAAATGACTATGAACTGATTGTGGTCGATGATAATAGCCCCGACGGAACTTGGGAAATCGCTCAGGTTCTGATGTTGGAGTATCCGCATCTACGAGTGATGCGGCGGGTTGAAGAACGAGGACTTTCGACAGCGGTAATTCGCGGCTGGCAGGCAGCGAGGGGAGAGATATTAGGTGTCATTGATGCCGATCTCCAGCATCCACCAGAGTTGTTATTGCAGCTGTTAGCGAAAATGGATCGGGGCGCAGATTTGGCAGCGGCTAGTCGTCATGTGGAAGGTGGCGGCGTCAGCGACTGGAGTATTGTACGTAGATTTTTATCTCGTGGTGCCCAGATGCTGGGGTTAATACTGCTGCCTGGAGTAGTGGGTCGTGTCTCCGATCCGATGAGTGGTTATTTTTTGGTACGCCGCGAGTGCTTGGTGGGAAAAACACTGAGTCCGGTAGGTTATAAGATTTTGATTGAGGTGCTGGGTCGGGGGGATATCCGTTGGATTGCTGAAGCAGGCTACGTGTTTCAAGAACGCCAAGCGGGGGAAAGTAAGGTCAGTGCGAAGCAATATGTAGATTATCTGCGACATCTACTGAGGTTGCGCCTTTCCCGCTGGCCCATTGGTCGGTTTCTCCGATTTGGTGCAGTCGGTTTCAGTGGCGTATTTGTAGATATGGCAGTGTTTTATTTGCTGCGTACCCAAGTGGGATTGGGACTGACGACCAGTGCAGCTTTGGCTTCGGAGTTGGCAATTATCAATAATTTCTTGTGGAATGACAGCTGGACTTTTGCTGACATTTCCAGTCGCCAACAGGGATGGAACAAGCGGTTCAAGCGGCTGTTGAAATTTAATCTGGTCTGTCTGAGTGGGCTGGTATTAAACCTTTTGATCCTGAATTTGCTGTTCAATGTCCTGGGTGTTAATCAGTATGTTGCCAAGCTGATTGCGATCGCTGCGGTGACTTTGTGGAATTTCTGGATCAACTTGAAGCTCAGCTGGCGGGTGACGGAAACCAAGTAATCTGAGTCTTTAATCATTAAACCTCTTGCAAATTAAGCAGGCTGGGATTGCTCATAGTTATACAAGGCAGCAATGAGGTTATCGCTCTTCTGTCACTCTAGGCAGCAGAAAATAGGAACTCGTTCATTTGAAGAGGTATGGGAACTGCACCATGAAAGTAATTCATAAGCGCGATCAATCGTGAAAATCCCAAAGATAGAGCCGGAATGGGAAAGACTTACGAGCCTTGGTCGAATCAAGTTAAATAGGACAAAGGGTTGAAGGACTAAACGAAGATTATTTAACAAATTCTTCCATCCAGTTCCTTCATCCCACCAAGGATGCCTAAAAAATTTCTTAACCACAACAGAAGGTTTATCATCCCCCGGAAAATCGGGTCGTGGGTTTAGTGAAGCTGAGTGCAGACTGACTAGCAGATAAGCGCTCATTACCACTTCCCACCATTTCTGAATCTGAGCATAATCAGTAACGCGAAAATCCGCCCAACCCAGTTCATTTTTACTTTGCTTTAAGCCATATTCCACCCAATTTCGCAATCCGTAAAGATTACCCACTTGGTGATATTTGATTTCTGGGGCATGAGTCATTACATACCAAGTTGAGTTTTTAGGTAACGTTTGGGGGTCAGTTGTTATTTCCCAGAACTGAGTGGCACGACGCTTGCCAAAAATAATCTCACGGATATATCTCTGCTGGGTTGTGCCATCTGAAAATATCCGCTTAAATTCTCTCCAACGATTGCAGCGCACCCGTTGCTCCTTGGGCAACCAGACGGCGTGATTACTGCCAATAGCTACAACAAAAGGTAGCTTCAACTCGTACAACACATCAATGAAGTTACTGCCACTTTCTCCATATAAACTATCAGCCAGGACGAGCTTGAACCCAAAGCCCCATGCTTGTAATTGTCGAATCATACCAGCGGCAATTTCCGGTTTACTCAAGTAGGTATCTCCGACTTGGAGGCGTTCTTTGGGGTTGTATACTTCAAAGATTAATGGGAAGGTAATTCCGTCAATTACTCCATAAGCTGTAACCGCCACAATTCCATTCTCAATCTTGCCTAAATTTCCAATATATTGTCGTTTGACATAATCCGTATCATCCCCTTTCTTGCGGTCACCCGTTTCATCAATAATTAGGATGATTTCTCGTCCCTCTAAAACTTGTAAAATTAGCTTTATTCGTTGCTCCCTCAACTGTTCTACCTTCCAGGAAGATGTCGTGAGAAAGTGATGCAATGATTGTTCCTGCTCTAGCCCCGCTAAAGATAGCTATTGCAGGTAGGCTTTTCCTCTTAATATCTGTTAGCATCCCGATATGCAGATGCTTAAAAGCTTCAAAGCTTCTGACTTCTGAAAACAGTGATTTATACCATTGGCAGTAATCATCTACGAATTTCACGGTCGGCTTGGCTTGACGTGGCTCTGTCATATGCTACTTCTGGCTTTGAGCGGTTTTAGCTCATTATCCTCCCTCCAAAGTGACAGAAGAGCGTTAGGTTTAAAGATTGTAAAACGGGGGGTTATAACTTGGAATCGACTCAGACTACAGGTCAACGTTTAATCGCCTTAATTTTACTCCTGGCTATTGCCTACACCTGTGCGGTTTTAGCGGGTCGCCGTTCCCGAACTATGGGTTTACAAAAATACCTGGGTCCCCTTCAACAATTAAAGCGAATTCCCCGTCGTCATAGTACGTTTTGGATTGGATTATATGGTCATTTATGGATTGGTGCTATGGAGTCTTGGTCAGAATTAGCCGTAGCACTCATGGCTCTCAAGCCTCATAAACTTCTCTATTTTCACAAAGGTCTACGTGCTATGACACTTATCAAGTCTGCTTTATAGGCTTCTTGTCACCCCGTCAGGTGGTTTTGCTTACGAGTCACCTAATAGCTGGTCTCTATAATTATGAGTTGAAATTCGCTGCATCATCCTAATTCCGCAAGAGTTCTATTAGCCCTGAGTTATTCGTCCTGAATCCATCTATGGCTCTTGACCCATAACTCTTAACCAATAAAAAAAAGGCGATCGCATTAAGGGCGATCGCCTTTTTTCTATTTCTCCCCTACTAAACTTTCCCTGACTGTAGGAAAAGTCTCTAGAATCCAGTCAAACAAGTACACTCATAACCGAGAGTTGTAGGGTTACTTCTCGTTCTGGATAACACTCAAACTCCGATGAGAATTAATCAATAATTTGTGGACTGGGAGTTTGGGCATTGACATCTGCCTGAGACAAGTTAGGAATCGTCCAATTTGTTTCACCCGTTTTGAACACATGAGCAGGAGTCAGATTCAATTCAATTGCACCCGTTGCACGATTTGTTCTCACAATTGATTGAGTTCCGTCCACAAACTTGACTGCAACGGGTTCAGTCAACGCTTGTGCTTGAGCATTGGGACCGAGAACCACTTGAGTTCCCGCAGGTAGATAATATCCATCGCAATCCCAATCATCATCCGTTTCCTCACCCGCAGCCAGGTAATAGAGTTGTGTCGGAGACTTCTTCGGCTTGTTGGCATAGACAGCCACTGTGCCAGGGGTTTCGTTATGGCACTGTGCCCGCTTTCGAGCCGTTTCCATCACGTACTTCTGCTGTTGCAACTGGCTGAGCGTTTGCTGATAGGTTTCGGGCGTGTAACCCGCTTGATCTGGATTATCCTTGGCTTGTAGTAATTGATTGATGGCTTGCGTTACTTCCGCGTAATCCGTTCCTTTCGTGAAGTCTTTACCTGCCCATGAGGGAGGAGCAATCATGAGGTTGACCAGAAGCACGAGCGCGACGAGAGCAATTTTGATAAATTTCATGGAATTCTCCTTACTTTGAGATAACTGGACATTCCAACTAAAAATGTGATTCAAAAGTTGAAAACTATCTTAAGCCAGGTGTGCAAGAAAGAAATATCAGTTTAAAACCGCACACCGTTTGTCTACTTCAGAACTTTCAAAACTGGTGCTTGGGCTTGTAGCGTTTGATTAATTGTGGTTCCTAGTTTTAACAGATAAAGACCACTAATTACGAGCGTCAGTACTGCCAATCCTGGATTTTCTAAAGTGCCGCTATCAAATAGAATTAACACCCCTAAGCTAATCAGAACAAAAGGGACTAGATGGTTGCCGTAACGAGTCAGATTATCTGCGATCGCAGGAATTTGGGTTAATTTGTAAGAGGCAAGACACCACACACCCACCAGCGAGAAAAATACTCCTAGAATGATGACTAGATTTTCCCAGGTGCAGCTTGCAAACAGCGGCATATAGATTCCAATGTTATCGCCGCCATTCGCAAAAGTTACCGCTGCTACGCTATACGCCTGGGGTGCGATGAAACTGCTAAACCAGGCTGGTTGAGCTGGCGTTTCGTCTGAGTCAGCATCATCTTCTGTATTAGAATTCACTAAGCGGCTGATGCCGATCTCAATCGGAACCAATCCTAACATTCCAATACAGGGACGCGGCAACAACAAACTGCCAAAGAAACTGGGAAGGCTGGCGAGAACGAGGGCGGCAAAGCCAAGATACTGTCCGGCAATGATGTGGCGTTTGCGAAAGAGGGTATTAACCTGGGAAAAGAACAGCATCAGAATCAAAATGTCATCCAGGTTAGTTGCTGTGAAGGCGGTAAAGCCGGTTGAAATTGCCGCGAAAAGTCCGTTCATGTTCAGTTCATGCTCCAAATTCTGTTGTGTCTATCCGAACTTTTGGCGCGACGCTGTAGCAATCCTGTTGGGATTGTGAGAGATGTTTTGAAGAGAATACGTCTCACAACGAAGCTCAAAACCTACGAATGACGAAAGGATTAATAAATAAGCCACGAGAATCGTAAAGGCATCATTTTTAGCATTTCTAGCTAGTCGTTGACCGTTACTTCGAGCTAAATTATTGAAAATGTTTAGGAAGCCTGTTTTCTGGAGTGGCTATTGAGAACAGCCACCGTTGCAATCTTGTTGGAGTGATGCTCCAACTCATTCAAGTCTTGAGCCGGTACGAACACAACCTTGACTTCGCTCGCTGCTTGGTGTTGTTGCTTGATTAATACAGTTAGCTCGTCTAGTTTCTTGGCATAGTCAGCATCCAGCTTTTCGTGGATCAGTTCGAGGTTTTGAGCGGCTTGTAACGTGATCTGGTAGTTGTGATTCGCACTTTCCCGATCTTCTTCTGATTGGCGGTTCTGGCTCATCAAGACGACGGGAGCGGTATAAGCAGAGGCAAAGGAGAATACCAGGTTCAACATCATGAAGGGAGACTCATCCCAGTGAGGCAGTCCCGGTATCAGGTTGCAACCTACCCATCCAGCAAGAACGGTTGATTGTCCAATCAGAAACGCCCAGGAACCCACTTTAGTTGCCATTTTGTCTGCCACCTTTTGCCCAAACGTTAAGGGCTTCTTCTCAGGTGGTTTAATTTTTGAAAATTGTGGTTGTGTCAGAACGACAGGGGCTTGTTGCGATTCGTTGATACCGGGTTGACTGGATTGAGTGGAGTTCATGCTGTTACCTCTTGCAACTTCAAATTCGTTTAATGCTTTGATGAGTGCGCTTAGGGGTTTTTTGTATTTGTGCTGCACTTGCTATAGTTTCACTGTATGGCGCTTAAAGTATAAGAGCAAATACTCTTTCTTGTTGAATTAATAAATTGAAGTGATTGACTTAGGCTAAGCGTTATGAATTCGACTTTTCCAACCCTGGTTGTTACCCAGAACAGCGTTGGTGCAAATTGCGGGTAATTTCAGTAATGCCAGTTGCTCAATCAATTGAGTTTATCGATTCAACAAAAAAGAGTGTTTGCTTTTATAAATTACGCTTAATGTGAATTATGAGGAACAAGCACCAGCTTGACGAAAAGTTAACACATCAATGGCAAAGCGCCGTTTGAGTAACAATCGTAAGGTATGACTTGCCAATTTAGCGGC
>NZ_JAMPJY010000033.1:0-74073 GCF_039961875.1 Trichocoleus sp. ST-U2
CTCAAATTCTTCTACTTTGAGTCCAGTCAAGCTTTGAAACACATGAGGTTTATTGTGGATAGCGCCGTAGCTCAACATCGTAAACACCTCGGTCTTCGAGCAACAACCCTTCACTTCTAAACTACTCTATTTCCGATTAAGTCTAATAGATGGAGAAAGCGGTCAAATTTTGGAGTCGAAGGTAATTTCCGATGCTGAGTGTACCTGGGGCGTAGGACTCTATGCTTATCGCAGTCTCTTGCCTGATGGCAAGCCTCCGAAACATCTGGATAATCTTTACTGGATCTCTTTTGGGCTATGGAAGCAGTTGCTGACGCAGTTTGTCTTCGACCTGTACAAAGACTATAAGTACCGGGTAGTACCGCGGACGGAGATGCTTCGCCTTGCAGAGGCTGGTATACCCGCTTCTTTGTTCCGGTTAAACACATCGTCGAAGGAGTCGCTGAAGATTGGCGATCGCTATCAGTTCCCTGCTGGCTATATTGTCAGTTCGCCGCAGTTTATGCCACGCCGCAACGGCGAAGAGAGTTCAGAAGACAGTTCAACTGATGGTTACATTGTTTGCACCGTTTTCACGCCAGACGGCAACGAAATTTGGATTTTCGATGCTCAAAATCTGGAGGATGGTCCCCGGTGTAGATTGAGCCATCCTTCACTGAAGTTTAGCTTGACGATTCACACAGCGTGGTTGGAAAAAATCGCCCCCCGCACAGCCACGTACAACATCCCTGTGCGTCAGGATTACAAGAACTTAGTGAAGCAAAAGTCTCAAGAAATCCAGGATCTATTTGAAACTGAGGTATATCCTCATTTTGAGCCAACTTCGCGATCTGCCTGTTGAGTGAAGCCCTAAATACGCCTTACTGTGTATCGGAAAATATTTTAAGGTAGTAACTTTGTATACAGACGCGATATGTCGCGTCTGTATCTATCTTGGGATAGATTTTTGATATATAAGATTAAAGATGAGGTATTTTTTTGTTTAAAAGCAGTTTCGCAAATACCATTTCACTGTATGTCTGCAATAGCGCTCTCTAGTGCCTCTACAGCGGCTCGTAAGGGCGGCGATTCGGCTGTTCCCGAATCATCGCAGCATCCGAAGCGCGCATCCGCGCCGCTAGGCGATCGCAATAGTAGATGTAGCATTAAAAGAATGAATTAGTAGAAATTTTAGATTTCTTTGACTTTTTAAACAAGAAGGGTAAAAGTGATGGTCTTAATATCAGGATACGAAATTACAAATAAAATCTACGAAGGTACAAGAACTGTTGTTTATCAAGGAAAAAGGCATCAGGATAAAAGATCGCTTGTATTCAAATTAATTAAAAATAATTATCCAACTCCGAAAGATATTGCCAGGATAAAAAATGAATATGAAATTATTAAAGCTTTAAATGCTAAGGGAGTTGTGAAAACCCTAGGACTTGAGAATCATAAGAATGGATTTGCGCTAGTTTTAGAAGATTCTGGTGGAGAATCACTTAATAAAGTTATTGCCGACAGACCTATAAATTTTAAAATTGTTCTTAAGATAGCAGTTCAGGTTGCAGAAATTATTGGAGAACTCCATTCTCACAATATTATTCATAAAGATATTAAGCCACACAATATCATTTTCAATCAAGAAACGGAAGAAGTTAACATTATTGATTTTAGCATTGCATCCCGTCTATCCCTAGAGAACCAAACAATCAGCAGTCCCAATTTGATCGAAGGCACGCTTGCCTATATGTCACCAGAGCAAACGGGTCGGATGAATCGTTCTATTGACTACCGTACCGACTTTTATTCTTTAGGTGTAACTCTTTATGAAATGCTCGTGGGGAAGCTGCCATTTGAAACAACCGACGCGATGGAATTAGTTCACTGTCATATTGCCAAACAACCAATCCCTCTTCATGTGTTGGTGCCAGAAATTCCTCTTCCTGTTTCTGAGATCGTGATGAAGTTACTTACCAAGACAGCTGAAGACAGATACCAAAGCGCTGCTGGTCTAAAATTTGACCTCGAAAATTGTTTAATTCAGCTTGAAACAACAGGAGAAATTGAAGATTTTATCTGCGGTCAGCGCGATCGCGCCAGCCTTCTGCTAATCCCGCAAAAACTCTACGGACGCGAAACCGAAGTAGCCACCTTAATGGATGCTTTCGGGCGAGTTAGCCTTGGAGCAGCTGAGATGATGCTGGTAAGTGGTTACTCAGGAATTGGTAAGACAAGTGTAGTGAATGAAGTCCATAAACCAATTGTGGGAGTACGAGGATATTTTATTAATGGCAAGTTTGACCAGTTCAAGCGAAACATTCCTTATGCTGCTTTAATTCAAGCTTTTTCTGAATTGATGCGACAACTGTTAACTGAAAGTTCGGAACAGATAGACATTTGGAAAGAAAAGCTTAAAGCGGCTTTGGGAGAAAATGGTCAGGTAATTATCGATGTCATTCCCGAAGTAGAACTGATTGTTGGCGAACAACCAGAACTAACACAATTAGGACCATCTGAAGCACAAAACCGATTTAATCGAGTGTTTCAACAATTTATCCGGGTTTTTTGCCAAAAGGAACACCCGCTAGTCTTATTCTTAGATGACTTACAGTGGGCTGATTCTGCATCGCTTAAGTTAATTGAACTGTTAGTAACTGACCCAGATAGCCAGCATCTGTTAACAATTGGAGCATTCCGCGATAACGAAGTTAGTCCAACGCATCCGTTAATCCAAGCGATTGAGAAAATACAGGTTATAGGCGCTGTAGTGAATAATATCACTCTGCGACCTTTAGATAGCGATTGCGTCAGCTTGTTAGTTGCAGATACTCTTCATGAAAACGTAGGTACAGAGCGAGGAGAGGCACAAAATCTCGCGTCTCTCCTTTTTAATAAAACCCAAGGAAATCCTTTCTTCTTGACCCAATTAATAAAAACTTTATACGCCGAAAAACTGCTAATTTATAACTTCAGCCAAGGTAGATGGCAGTGGGATATAGAAGAAATTCAAGCAGTTGGAATTACAGACTATAACATTGTTGAATTGATCGCCAGAAATATTCAAAAGTTACCCGATGCAACACAGCAAGTTTTAAAACTGGCTGCTTGTATTGGCAACCAGTTTAATTTAGATGTTTTGGCAATCGTGAATGAAAAAACTCAATCAGCTACAGCAACAGACTTGTGGGATGCACTTCAAACAGGTTTGATTTTGCCTCTAAGCGATGCTTACAAAATTCCATTATCTTTTGACCAATTACAACAGGGAACTTTGGTTCTTGATGATATAAAGATTAGCTATAAGTTTTTACATGATCGGGTACAGCAAGCAGCCTATTCTCTTATACCCGACCTTGAGAAAAAAGCCACTCACCTAAAAATTGGTCAACTGCTGCTAGAAAATACTTCTCCTGAAGAAAGAGAAGAAAATATTTTTGCTCTGGTTAACCAATTAAATTTTGGTACTGAATTACTAAACTGTCAATCCCAAAGAGATGAACTGGCTCATTTTAATCTCATTGCTGGTCAGAAAGCTAGTACAGCGACCGCTTATCAAGCAGCCGTCAATTATCTCAACATCGGTTTGGGACTCTTGGCAGCAGACAGTTGGGTTTGCAACTACGAGCTGACAAATAAACTCTATGTATCAGCAGCCGAAGCAGAATACCTCAACACGAATTTTGAACAATCAAAAGTACTAGCTGAAGTAGCTCTTAAAAATGCAAAAACTCTATTAGATAGAGTGAAGATTAATGAAATAAAAATTCAGTATCATATTGCCCAAAATCAGTTGCCAGAAGCCATAGAACTCGGTCAGCAAGTTTTGGAAATGTTGGAAGTGCCCTTAGAACAAGAACCTTCGCCACACCTAAATATTGAGGACTGTTATAACCTTCCAGAAATGACCGACCCTTATAAAATGGCAGCTATGAAGATTTTGATAACAATTTCTCCCCCTGCCTTTATTTCAAGTAGCGCGATCGCGTTACCAATTGTCTACACAATGGTCAAGCTGTGTAGCCAATATGGGAATTCTTCCCTAGCTATCTATGGCTATAGCACTTATGGCTTGCTTTTGTGCGGGCCAATGGCAGATATTGATTCCGGATATAAATTTGGCAAACTAGCTTTTCATCTATTAGATAAGCTTTATGCCAAAGAAATTAAATCAAAAATCTACAGTAGCTATTGTGCTTGTATTCTACATTGGAAGGAACATATTAAAGAAACAATAGAATTATTGCGACAATCAATTCAAAGTGGGCTAGAAGTCGGTGATATAGAATTTGCTTGTCATTCGGCTCTATTCTACTGCGAACATTCATTTCTAGCTGGCGAATACCTAGAAAATGTTACGCAAAAACAAGCTAACTATATTGAAATGATCGGCAAGTTTAAAAAAGAATTTCAGCTTTACTATGCCAGCATAGGTGGGCAAGTTGTTTCTAATTTAACTGACGACTCATCTAAAAAATCTTGTCTATCTGGTAAATATTTCAATGAAGCAGAAATGCTACCCCATTTATTTGAAACCAATAATTTACAATCTGTATTTGCTGTATATTTTTATAAATTGATGCTGGCTTATTTGTTTAAAGATTACGATAAAGCAATTGAAAATGCTAGAGCAGCATCGCAGCATACTCAACCTATCACAGCCCTAATAGTATTTGTTGAATATAATCTCTACTATTCTTTAGCCCTCCTTACCCAGTACCCTAACCTTACAGCCACAGAGCAACAGGAATACATGGCTATTGTGGCGAAGAATCAGGAAAAAATGCAGCAATGGGCAACTCATGCCCCTACAAATTCTCAACATAAGTATGAGTTAGTACAGGCAGAGATTTACCGAGTTTCAGGTCAAACGCTCAAAGCAATGGAGTATTATGACCGAGCGATAAATGGAGCAAGAATTCAGGGATATATCCAAGAAGAAGCGCTAGCTTATGAGCGGGCGGCTGAATTCTATCTAACTCTGGGAAGAGAGAAAATCGCTAGAGATCATATGAGTGAAGCATATTATGGCTATGTTCGTTGGGGAGCAACCGCCAAAGTTAAAGAGTTGGAAATAGAGTATCCATACTTAATTTCCCAGATGCAATCAACAGAGCCGAATTCGAGTGAAGATACTGCCACAACCTCAAAGATGACTACTAGTGGTGAAGTTTCAGTGCTGGATTTAGCCACAGTGATGAAAGCATCTCTGGCGATTTCTGGAGAAATTGTGCTGGATAAGTTGCTCGCTTCCTTAATGAAAGTATCTATTGAAAATGCTGGGGCGATAAAAGGCTTTCTCGTCTTACCGAAAAATGGAAAATTGTTGATTGAAGCTGCTGCATCAATAGATTCATTAGAAGTAGTTGTGCAGCAATCTATTCCAATGGAAACTAGCCAAGATTTACCCGTAACAGTAATTAATTATGTAGCGAGAACTCGTTCTGATGTAGTTTTAGAAAATGCAGCTTGTGAGGGGAGATTTACAAATGACATCTATATTCAAAAGCGGGAATTGAAATCAGTCCTATGTATTCCTATCATTAATAGCGGTAGGCTGATTGCTATTCTTTACCTAGAAAATAATTTAACGGTTGGGGCATTTACTCCTAATCGAATGGAAGTCCTAAAGCTGCTATCTTCTCAAGCGGCTATTTCTCTAGAAAATGCTCTACTTTACACTAATTTAGCTACAGCTAACGAGCAACTAGAAGATTATTCGCGTACTTTGGAACACCGAGTACAGGAGCGCACGCGAGAATTAAAACTCAAAGAAGCTAGGCTTGCAGAAGCTCAGAGACTAGCACATCTAGGTAGCTGGCAATTTGATATAGAAACGCAAGAAATTAATTGGAGCGATGAACTATTCCGGATTTTTGGTCTCCACCCCGAACAACCTGAACCCACTTTCAGGGAACATGAAAACCTGATTCATCCAGATGACGTTGACTTATGGTTAAAATCAGTAGACCTAGCGATTGAAAGAGGGAAGGCTTATGAGTTGGAGTTGAGAATCTTTCGCCCGGATAGTTCTATTAGATATATTTTTGTCAAGGGGGAACCTACTTGCAATGCTTCTGGTAAGGTGACTAAGTTATTAGGGACAGCACTGGATATTACCGAGCGCAAGCTAGCCGAGTTGGCACAACAACAATCAGAAGCACAATTAAGAGAACAAGCGAAAAAGTTAGAATTGACTTTACGCGAACTACAACAAACTCAATCCCAACTCATTCAAACTGAAAAGATGTCTAGTTTGGGACAGATGATTGCTGGAATTGCTCACGAAATTAATAACCCTGTCAACTTTATCTATGGCAATATTGACTATGCCAATAACTATATCCAAGACCTGCTTGCTTTGATTGGCGTCTATCAGCAGGAGTATCAAAATCCTACACCTGCGATTCAGAAGGCGATGTCAGAAATCGAGTTGGATTTTGTGGTAGAAGACTTGCAAAAACTTTTTGATTCCATGAAAGTAGGGGCAGAGCGCATCAGAGATATTGTCCTTAGCTTGCGGAATTTTTCACGGCTGGATCAAGCTGAAATGAAACCAGTTGATATCCATGAGGGCATCGAATCTACTTTGCTGATTTTGCAGCATCGGCTCAAGAAAGATAGTTTGCATTCTGGTATTGAAGTAATCAAAAATTACGGTCAACTGCCACGAATTTTTTGTTACGCTTCTGAGCTAAATCAGGTATTTATGAATCTTCTAAGTAATGCAATCGATGCTTTAGAGGAAATAAGAAACTCTAGAGAAGAATCTGATAAAAAGCCTACTATTAGTATTTACACAGAAATGGCTTCTTCTAATTCAGTCAGAATTAGAATTGCTGACAATGGATCGGGAATGACTGAGGATGTAAAAAAGAAAATATTTGACCCATTTTTTACGACCAAGCCTGTAGGTTCTGGTACTGGTTTGGGGTTATCGATTAGCTACCAGATCGTGGTAGACAAACACAATGGAAAGCTCAGTTGTGTTTCTTCTTCAGGTCTTGGTACTGAATTTATCATTGAGATGTCGATAAGCCAGTAGCCATTGCCAATGCAGTTTGTCTGAATATCCAGGAGGGGTATAAATTATTGGGTTGTGGGAAAGAGATAGCATCTATATCTCTACCTGGATGAATGCGAACAGATGTATCCACTATCAGTCTAAGATGGCAATTGTTGCCTATCACCCAGTAGCGAAATATATTACCACCTTACTTGAATGCTACGCCACACTTTTGCTAACCCAGGAGCATCGCCAGCAGTACAACTGTTCGCATAGACGATAGCAATTTTATGAGCCAAATTGTATTTGCAGCTATTAGAGGAAATAGGTTATGGGAGAGGATGGCAACGAGGAATTCTTCTCACAGGACAGCAGCCAAGAAAAGATGGATAACAACGGGTGGCAGGAGCATCAGGAAGAGCCTCATCAGATATCTGAGGATTCGTTGACGAATGATACAGACGATACGCTGACAGATGATGACTTGCAGACTCCAATACGCCGCAGAAGAGTCCAGCGAGAATTTCCGGCTGCTCCTTTTGAAGAAGCATTGGAAGTAGCTCTAGCGATTCAGGAGCAGGCATCTGGTCAGAAAATTCGCCGCCTTAGATTGTTCGAGCTGATGGGGCGGTCGGCGGAAAGTAGCGCAAGCCGTCAAATACTAACTAACTCTAGCAGATATGGTCTTACAAATGGCAGCTACAAAGCTGAGTGGATTGAACTTACACAAGATGGTTACATAGCTACCGCTGATGATGTCCCTGAACGGGAAAAAACACGCGCACGCTTCAAGCTTGCTATCGAGCAAATTACACCGTTCAAGAAGCTGCACGAGCGTTACATGAATAATCGATTGCCAGCTAAAGGCGTTATGGCTGACTTTCTCAAAGAAGAGGGAATGAGTCAAGACGCAGTATCTGAGTCTATTGATACTTTTCTGCTCAATGCCAAGTTTGTTGGTGTTCTGCAAAATATAGCTGGTGCTGAGCGCTTAGTAGCGCTTGAATATGTTCTCGATCAAACACCTGCAACTACCCCCTCAAATCCGCCTGCTTCGCCAAGAGTGCTGCCAATACTTGAGAATTCAACTAATGAAGGTGGCACATTAGATACTACAGCTACTTCCTCACAATCTTTGGGAATTTCTGGAGAGGCTTGGAGTCGTACCTGCTTTTACATCACACCCATTGGTCCAGAAGGATCTGAGCAGAGAATGCATTCAAATCTTTTTCTTGGTCAAATTGTTGAGCCAGCACTAGAAGAATTTAACTTGGATGTAGTGCGCGGAGATCGAATTAAAGAGGCAGGAATGATCACGCGCCAGGAAATTCAGTATGTTATGAACGCTCGCCTCGTCGTTGCAGATCTCTCTTTCCACAACCCTAATGTGTTTTATGAACTAGCGCTTCGGCACGTTTCTGGATTGCCGACAGTTCAATTAATTCGAGCATCTGAGTCAGTCCCGTTTGATATTGGTCAAATGCGTACAGTTCGTATTGATACAACAAGTATCTACACTTTAGTTCCTCAACTAGAAGTATATCGTGCTGAAATTGCAAACCAAGTACGCCGTGCGCTGGAGAATTCAGAAGTAGCTGATAACCCTTTTACTGCCTTCTACAGCGCCAAGATAGTGTCGCGCTAGCATCATGTCTTGAATTAAACAGTTCTGAAACAAACCGACTTTAAACGCTTTCTCTGTCCTAGCTGGTATGCTCAGTTAAAAACAAATTAGTATATATGTACTGATTGAGGAACGAAGCGTGTCTAGAAGTGTCTTTTTCAGCTTTCACTACCAGCGAGATATATTTCGAGTAAATATTGTGCGAAATCATGCCATGACCAAAGGAGGCTATCAAGCCGCTGGTTACTGGGATCACTCTCTCTGGGAGGCTGTCAAGAAAGAAGGTGACTTAGCAATCAAGCGCATGATCAACCAAGGCCTTCAGAGTACTTCTGTTACTATTGTTCTGATTGGTTCTGAAACTGCTGGACGGCGATGGGTTCAATATGAACTAGAGCAGAGCTATGAGCGTGGGAACGGAATGTTAGGTATTTATATTCATAACATTCCAAACATTAAAGGTCAGAAAGACCTTAAAGGACTCAATCCATTTAGCCTCATTTACACAACCAGAAATAACAAGTTGGTTTCTCTTGCGAATCTTTACCCTACATATAACTGGGTTGCCGATGAGGGCTACAATAATTTTAGTAAATGGGTTGAAAGTGCAGCGAGAGCAGCTGGGAAGTAAGTGAAGTGAGTGCATCAAATCCACAGCAACGAGTTTCAGGCAATCTGACGGCTGAGTCTGCGTCAGTTCAGAATTACCTTGGCATTTTGCAGGGAATTATTACACGTCTAGCAAATAATAGTGCCAACTGCAAAACTTGGTGCATTTCCTTAGTCTCTGCAATTCTGGTGGTAATTGCAGACAAAGGCAAGCCTAATTATGCTTGGATAGCTCTAATCCCTGTTTTGCTTTTCTGTGTTCTAGATGCTTATTACTTGGCTCAGGAACGCGCCTTTCGAGGCATCTACGATAACTTCATCCAGTCTTTGCATGCAGGCAATACAAAACAGGATGATTTGTTCATATTGAAACCGATGCAGGGCTTCGGCGTTGTCAAAGCTCTATATCAAGCTAGTCTCTCATTTTCCATCTATCCATTTTATTTAACCCTCTTTACGACTCTGATTATTGCCCGATACCTCATCTTGTAGCGAGGGTGTAAGCTAGAGGTAAAGCAGGCATATCTAGCCCTATCAAACCAAACATCACCGCTGGTTCTTTGACTAAACAACTGAGTTTAAGCAGATTCGTAAGGAATTAAAGCTTTTTTAGGAGTAATATCTAGTCTATTTAATTACTTATATTTACAGTGCTGAACCTATTAAATTTGAGGCTATTTTATAGTGACTATTCAGCCAGGCTTAATATTAGAGGTGACACGTCAACCGATGGAGATTGCAACCTATCATCCTATGACTTTGCTCCAAAATCTAAATTGGATACAACGCAAAGCGATCACATTTTTTTACTCTTTGTCTCAAAACATTATTTCCGCTTCAGCCAAGCAAATACTTCATCAACTGTAAGCATCAGATTTATACCTTCTAAAACAGGCAAAACTTCTGCTTTAGCTAGCAAATCTGGTAGACGATTCGGCTGATAAACTAAGATTGAGCGTTCGCTGGGATCGAGCAACCATCCTAGCTGAGTACCATGTTTCAGACAGTGCAGAATGTTACCAGTAACTTTTGTTTGGCTTTGGTCGGGTGAAAGGATCTCAATCACCCACTCTGGGGCAAAATTAATTCCAGTGCTAGCGATATCACCGCTTTCATCTAATGGTAGTTTATCGCTAGCTACGACAACGACATCAGGAACTACTGAACGATTACCAAAACTACAGCGCAATTCCGGAAAGGCTTCGTAATTAGTAGCTGCTGCATCAATTTTGGCAACTAAAAGTTTTTGTAATAGGCTATGTTTACCGCCTCCCATAGGTTTTTGAACCGCTTCTCCACTGATATATTCCCAAGCTGGTGATTCATCAATATACGAAAGTTGTAAAAATTCTTCTAGAGTGGTTCTTGGAATTGCAATTTTCATTTTCTCCTCCCATCACTCTGTCTCAGCATCTAAATTGGGTTCAAAACCAAGGGCACGTAGTTGTTCTGCCAATCTCTTTACTCCTCGCCTTTCTCGCTCAAGTAGTTGACTTTCTCGCTCTTGCGGAGTAAGAATCTAGTTATCATCGGCATCATACCAACGCAACCAAATGCGATCGCATCTTTGACGATTTCAAGAATGCGATCGCATCTCACCACAAATTAGACAGAAGCGCTTAACTGTTCCTCAGAAACCCATGCACCGTGGAACCCGTAAGGCACCCGCTGGGGGATGAGGACACGCGCTACTGGTTCAGATGTCACGTCTTGGGCATTTACGACTACCAGTTCCGAAGTGTCTGCCTCATCATCGTGGACAAAAGTCATCAGCCAACCGTCATCCTCAGCAGTCGCATCGGGACGAGGAACAAATACCGCTTCGCCACCATAGCGTCCCCGTCCGAATTCGTGAGTTTCGGACTTACCATTCTTAAAGTCATACTTGATGACCCCTTCAAATAGAGGCATCGGATTATTTGCCATCTTTGCCGTATAACCGTAGCGCATCGGTCGTCCCATTCGCTGTTCGTTCAGGCGGGGGAAATCTGATGGCGCATCATCCAGCATCTCCTCTTTTACCGTACCCGTGCTGAGGTTAAAGCGCCATTGGTACAAACGACCAGCGTCTCCCTCATTTTCGCCGGGGGTCATATCAGTCGTTAAAACACTGGTGGAACTCATGCGACAAGCGACAAGCACTACTTCATCTCCCTCCTCGTAGGCATTGAGAGTATGGAAGACGTAGCAGGGGGGACTTTCAAACCAGCGGATGTTGCTGTTATCGCCATGACGGGGGACAATCCCGAAACGACTAGGGCGATCGCGCTCAAACATCAATGGTGGTTTACCCTGCTGCATTCGTGCCATGCTGAAAGTTAGCGGCAGATCCATAAAGATTGTGTAGTGTTCGGTGATGGCAAAATCGTGCATCATCACCCCCATCGGCAAGTCGATGGGAACGGTTCGCAACAGCTCACCCTTCGCTGAAACGACGCTGTATTTTAGGTACGGTGGGGCAAACGAGTAGCCAAAAAACATCATCTCGCCCGTTTCGGCATCGACCTTCGGATGAGCGGTAAAGGCAGAAACCAGCTTGCCATCGTAAGAGTAAGCACCTGATGTCTCTAAGCTGGGAACCTTAATAGTGTGAGGTTCACCGCCTTCCCAGAGCGCCAGCAGCCGTCCATCGTGCCACACTAGAGCGGTGTTAGCGGTATTTTTAGGAAAATTATAGGGATTTTTGCCTCGTGACGGTTCCATCAACCCCGTCCAAATTGCCTTACCCGCTTCGCGTTCAATATTAAATCCCCGTGTCCGGATATAACGGTTGCGATATTGAGCTTTGCCGTTATTTATTCGCACTCCGTGCAACATTCCATCCCCATCAAACCAGTGATAGTTGCCGATAGGTGGAAATTGAGGATTGGGGCCATTCCGCACAAACATCCCGGATAAATCGGGGGGTAGTTCGCCGATTACTTTCAAGTTGGTGGGTGCGATTTCTTCCCGTACTGGCGCAAAGTTGTCATCTAGATAGGGATTGACTGCGGTTGTGGTCATGCGTTGTGCTGAATCGATTGTCTTATCTATATTTATTTTGATTGAGCGAACGCGATCGCGTCTCACACTATGGTTGTGGAACAAGCCAGATGAAGTGGTTGGGGTGGAGCGAGCAAAGTTTAGAGGAGGATGCGATCGCATCCTCCTCTAGTTCTATCTCTATATGGAATGGATGAATACGAACAACTTTTACCCTAAACCATCTAAAGCCATCGTGATTGACTACCAGTAAATCGCAAAATATTTCTGTGGCTAAGCCTATTGGTTGAAGAATTACCCTGTGCCAAAACGCTAATCTACTGGCATTAGCAGGACTACCGCCAAGCGCTTAGAGTTCTGCAAGTAAGAACGATTCGCCAATCACCCCTATCAATCGTCAATCTCTGACACTAAAGACGATGAAACTTGAGAGTACGGCTTTTACTGAAAACAGTGTAATTCCGTCTAAATACACCTGCGACGGCGCAAATATTTCTCCCTCTCTTAGCTGGAATTCCCCGCCAGAGGGTACTCAGAGCCTTGCTTTAATCGTTGACGATCCGGATGCGCCTGGAGACATTTTTGTCCATTGGGTTCTCTACGATCTCCCACCTGAAATTCGCCATCTACCTGGCGGCATTCCCAGCGAAGCAAACCTCGCTGAGGGGGGCGTCCAAGGTAAAAATGATTTTGGCAATTTAGGTTATGGTGGCCCTTGCCCGCCTAGTGGTACGCATCGGTACTTTTTCAAACTCTACGCACTCGATCGACTGTTAGATTTAGCAACGGGTGCCACTAAAAACAAGGTAGAAGCGGCAATGAATGGTCATATTCTGGCAGCAGCAGAACTCATTGGACGCTACAGTCGCCAGAGATAATCTTGCGGCAATTCACAATTAATCTACAAAAAAAACACCTTTGAAAAGGTGTTTTTACTGGTGGCTAAAATAAGCCTGCAAATTTGATTTTGAGTTATCAATTCTTATGTGTGATGCCGAGGAGTCCGGGCACCCATAGATGAGCCAATCAGCGATGCTGCTAAACCTAGCAGAGAACCAATTGTAAACGACCAACCTGCCTTCGCTGTGGCACCCGCAATATCACGAGTTTGTTGAGCCGTTACATTAGGCGCGTCGTTGGGTACGTTCACTGCACCTTGTTGCGCTTGATTGACGATTTCCCCAGCATTCGCACCTACAATACCGAATGCGCCTGAGATTCCACTTGCTAACAACCAGGAACTCAATGCCAAAGTTGTCGCCCAAAGAATGGCTCCATTTAACATTGCTGTATTCCGGTTCATCGGACCACTGGCACGGGCTGCTACCCAACTACCCACCAAAAGGGAAATAAACAAAGAGATAATAGACCAAATTCCGACCGCTCTGCCAACATCATCGGCATAGGTTCTCGGTGCGCCGGAACCGGAAATATTAGTAGCACCAATTGCGGCTCCTAAAGCACTCAGAATTAACTGAGTAGCTAAAGCAGTAACAATACCGGCAAAAATGGGACCCCACCTTACACGATCGTGGTACTCAACAATTTGATTGCCAGCAGTTGGCTCAATAACAACCCTGTCTTCTCGATTTGTGTATGACATTGCTCACCGCTCTTCCTGTTTCTATTTTTTATAGAGCTACTTTCTTCTAACTTTCACCCTTGAGTTATACTTTATACTGGTATTTTTCTGGGTATATCTATCAGTAGGAATAATCAGGATATCTATCGATAGAAATATGTGTTCTATTTAAGTGAAAAGCGCGATCGCAATTATTAATAAATTAGTAGAGCTTTACGGCTGTTTCAGTGACAGTAATGAGCAATAAAAAGCCAGGCTGGTCACTCTGCTATCACATCCCGTTCTGCTCAAAAACTACAGACATATAATTGCCATTCCGTCAGCCGATAATATCCCCAACCCCAGCCAAAAAAAACCACAGGTCACGACTAGCCGAGATACCTTCAGCGGTGATAATTGCTAAATACGCTCTTAACACAGCTTTGTGAACGACATCAGTTGTTGTTACAATCATTAACTGTCCTCGTCAAAATTTCTTTTTAGACAAATTTGGGGTGTAGACGAGGTAAAGCTCATCCCTCTGCTGTGTTTAGCCATTCTGGATTCATGCTTCCGGAATAGAAACACTGAGCGATTGTAGAAACTCACGATAAATCGACCGTGCAAAAACAGACTTTATTAGTAGCCAGTCTCTTGTTGGTGCCAGCGATCGCTACCATCAAAATGCCAGTTGTCCAAGCGGCTCCACTGGTAGCCCAAGGCAGTCAACAGCAGGTGAGCGAACTGCTGCGGCAGGGGCGTAAGTTGGTGGATACGGGAGATATTGCCAGAGCCTTGACAATTTATCAACAAGCTGCGGCTCTCGATCGCGAAAATGCCCGTATCTTCTCCGCCATCGGCTATTTACAAGCAGTTCAGGGCAACTACCGAGAAGCCGCTAAAGCTTATCAACAGGCTGTCACCCTCGAACCGAAGAATGCTGATTTTCAGTATGCATTGGGGTACGCTCTCGCGAATCTTGGAGACAATGCCAGTGCCGCAGCCGCCTACCAGCGTGCTGCCCAGATCGACAACAAGAACCTGAATGCCTATCTAGGATTAGGGGTGGTATTACAGCGTCTAAAAGATTATCAAGGCGCAATGCAAGCCTATGAAACTGCCCTCCAGCTCGATCCGAAAAATCTACAAGCTTATGAATTTATCGGCTCCGCCTTCCTGAAGCAGGGGCGTCCCGCAGAAGCGATTCAAGCGCTCCAACAGGCTGTTGCTCTCGCCCCAAATGACAGCGGCGTGCAGTTGAACTTGGGAGACGCCTACATGAAGCAAGGCAACGTCACGGCTGGGATGGCGGCTTTAGAACGGGCAGCCAAGATTGAACCTCGCAATGCTCAGATAAGCCTCCAAATTGGCAAAATTTTGCAAACCGGGAATAATCTGGATGATGCCTTAAAGGCTTATCAACAGGCAGTGAAGATCAAACCCGATCTCGTGGAAGCTCAGACAGCGATCGCTGATATTTTGCTGAAGCAGCAGGATTACCTCATGGCAATTGTTGCCTATCGGCGGCTGGTAGAAATGTCGCCGGAAAATGCCCAAGCTTACTACAATCTGGGAGTGGCGTTGAGAAAGCGAGAAAGGGTACCGGAAGCGATCGCAGCTTTTGAGCAAGCCCGCGACCTTTACCAGCGTCAAGGTCAGAAGGAAGGCTCTCAGAGAGCGACTTCCGCCCTTAGAGAGCTTCAAAAAGACAAAGGCTAAGGGCAAATGGCGAATAACTGATGGATAGTTTCTTAAAAACTTATTAAGAGTCTCGGCTTGTGGAAATTTCTGCGGATAAGTTGGACTGCAAGATACCTCCTAACTGCGTCCTCAGCCCCATTGATGTTAGAACAATTTAGAGCATCTAATGGGGCTTCCGTATTTTCAATTTTGATTTTCGGCTTTGGATTTTGGATGATTAGGCTGGGGTTGAGCAACGGATAGATTCTGGTTGTTCATCGGTAGAACCCGCTCGAAAATCTAAAATTTCGACCAAAGCATCAACACTGGCATCCGATAAATCTGCCAGGGAAACCACCCGCTCTAAATTGGGAAAACAGCGGCGGATAGCGTGGTTGTAGCTCGGATCGTAGTGGCACTCTAGCAAGTCTCTTACCAATCTTTCCCACTGCCCAGCATCAATGAGCTGATACCATTCTTGGAGTTTTTCCCAGCCATAGCGAGATTTCAGTCTGTGCAACTTCGCTTTTAAAACTTCCGGGTGGGTCATTAAGTGAGGATATTCTTGCAAAAGCCACTGAATTCTAGCTTCTACAGGCATCTCAATTTCTACACAGCTTGCTTGTTTCATTTGCTGCCAAAGAGATGGGGGCACATAAATCCGCCCAATTTTATTACTCTCCGCTTCCACCCATACGGGAAAGTTGGGATCGAGGCTTTGCAACTGTTGCAGTAGCAGGGATTCAAAGTGTTTTTGGGATGGCTGAGGCTGGGGATGGGTTATCGGTAATTTCCCCTCAGCTCCAGATGCGATCGCCCTTGTTTCTACCAGCTGCTCCTCAGCGCCACTCCCACGCTCCCACTCTTCACCCAGGAGAGAACCGCGATGGTTTGCCAAACCTTCCAGATCCAGCACCTGAATGCCAAACTCAGCCAGACGGCGCAAAATGTGGGTTTTACCACTGCCAGTCATTCCAGATAATATCCGGAAGTTAAAGCGTTCCGGGAGGGTTTGCAGTTGCTCGCGTACCAAGGAACGATAGGTTTTGTAGCCACCTTCGAGGACAGTGACTTGCCAACCAATTTGACTTAAGACAGTCGCCAAACTGTTAGAACGCTGTCCTCCCCGCCAGCAGTACACGAGGGGATGATAATGTTTGTCTTTTTCGGCAAAGTGATGGGTGAGGTGACGGGAAATATTTTGAGCAACTAAGGTCGCTCCTAGTTTACGGGCAGTGAAAGGACAAACTTGTTTATAGAGCGTTCCGACTTTAGCGCGTTCCTCGTCATCCAAAACGGGCAGGTTAATGGCACCGGGTATCCGATCTTCAGCGAATTCGCTGGGTGAGCGGACATCAATAATTTCGCTGTAAGTTTCTGTCTCAGATAGCTGAGTATAATTGGGCGATCGCGGCATTGTTAAATATGAATGGCTAATTGCTGATGGCTAATTGAAGGATTGTTCAAGAGCCACTTTTCGATTAGCCACTCTTTGATTAGCCATTACCCCAACTCATACCATTTTAGGTTTGGGATAAGCGTTTGAGGGTTTGACCGCCTAGCAGTCGGTCAGTTTCTTCCAGCAATGCTGGAATTTTGTCGGCGTGGGGACTATGGGTAAGACATTGGCGGAGGTCTAGTTCTCGAACCCGATCCGCTTTGGCTCCAGGAAACCAGTGGCTGGCGTTGCCCAGCAGGTTGTAGCGCATTTTAGCGTACTCGATCATATCGTAGGCGATCGCTAGATTTCTCAGCCACAAAATCACTTGGATATTTAGTCCCCCCGGCGTTGCTTCTGGCTTTGGTAAGCCAACGTGCCAGGTTTTTAACCAGTCTTCTCCTAAGGTAGCGATCGCTTCTTTCTCTAAACGATGCAGAATTGGCACCAAAACCGCCTCTGCATTCTCTAACAGCGGCAAGGTCTTCAAGTGTTCGTCAAAGTCCTCTGGTCGTGACGCCCCCACACTAAGAGTATGCACCTGCGGATGACTCAGACAGAATACATCGTTAAACACGATTGGACTGAGGGGATAGCACAAATCCACCAATTTTTGTGGCGGTTTAAACAGCATTCCTCCTTTCTCTGAAGGACTGATAATAAAAACGCCCATATCGTGCCGAGAAGCTGCCTCAATGGCAGACCAGTTGAATTGATTGATGTAGTACCAGTGCAGGTTAACGTAGTCAAACTGGTTCGTCTCAATCGCCTTCACAATTACATCACTTGGCCCGTGCGTCGAGAAGCCAATAAACCGAACTTTGCCTCGATCTTGTAGCTGTCGTGCCACCTCCAGACAGCCGCCCTGTTTAATGCTATCGTGCAGCAACTCATCGGTATTGACACCGTGTAGCGACAGCAAATCAACGTAATCTAGCTTTAAGTAAGCTAGGGACTTCTCAAATTCTTGGCGAAATTCTTTAGCGTCCGCTTTAGGGCTGATTTTCGTCTGCACAATCAGTTTTTCGCGGGGAAAAGTCGGCAAAATTCGCCCTAACTGCATCTCAGAGGTGCCGTAGCCACGAGCAGTTTCAATATGATTGATTCCGACTTCAAAAGCTCGGCGAATCGTTGCTTCTACATTCCGTTGATTATCGCGGGGAACTCGCCATCCAGGGACATCCTGCCACTTAAACTGATAGCGCATCCCCCCGCAAGAAAACACGGGCATTTGTAATTCTGTACGCCCAAATCGCCGATACTGCATCTTTCTAAATACATAAGAAAACTGCTGAATTGTGCTTGTAGTTAAGCACAACTATTTTTAGGGTAATTGACGATGCTTGCAAACGTTGTTCGGGCTACCTTGCTATCTTTTTTACCAGCTACCTTGCTTTTGGCATCGAGTTCTGCGATTCTGGCTCAAAATAACTCTGGTTCTGAAGCTTTAAATTGGGTAGGTGCATCGAATGGAGACATCCCCCCCAATGCTGTGGTTGGTGGGTCTGAATCGGGGCGTCGTTTGTACATCTGTCGCGCCGAATATAACGGTGGCGTGCATCCGGGAAAAGTTGTTGGCAACAATTGTAATTTTGGTTGGGGAGGAGAGGAAATTCTCGCCCCTTTCTATGAAGTTTTAACCGCGCCGCGAAACGTTCGGATTGTTTGGATAGAAGCATCGAACGGACGGGTGCCAGCAGGTGCGATCGCGGGTGGGATAGAAGCAGATCGAGATCTATTTATCTGTCGGGCTTCTCACAATAAAGGCGTTCATCCCGGAAAAATTGTCGCTAGCAATTGCAATATCAGTTGGGGAGGACAGGAAATTCTCAAGCGCAACTATCAGGTAGCCGTGCTGAGAAATCGTTAAAAATCTGAGTTTAAGCTGGTGCGATCGCTACAGTTGAACGTAAAATCAAAAACGCTTGAAACCAGGATAGGGTCGGATTTTGTCTCGCACGGGAAAAGAGACAAAATCCAGGTAGAGAGCAGATTAGTAATTTTGCTCGGAGGCTCGCAAAAGAAGATTAAGCTTCTCGCACAATGGGCTTCCCATCTACCACTTCGCCCACTAAAACTAAATCTGTGACGCCCACAAATAAACCATTTTCCAAAACGCCAGGGATATTATTGAGCGTCTTTTCCAGTTCTCCAGGATTATCGAGGGTGTCAAATTTTACATCAATGACCAGATTGCCTTGATCGGTGACAACGGGACCCGCTTTTTTGACGCCCATCCGCAGTTCTGGCTTACCGCCTAGCTTTTCGATCGCCCGCATCACGGGTGTCATTGCCATCGGAATTACCTCGACTGGCACGCGGAAGGTGGAACCCAGCTTGTCAACGAGCTTGGAACTATCGACCACGACGATAAACTGCTCTGCCAAACAATCTACTATCTTTTCCTGGGTGTGGGCAGCACCGCCCCCTTTAATCAAATTGTGCTGCGGATCGACTTCATCGGCTCCATCAATGGCAATATCAATCCGATCGGCTTCATCCAGGGTGGTTAAGGGAATTCCGTACTGTTTAGCTAGCACGGATGCCTGAAATGAGGTAGGGATGCCTTTGATGTCTTTGAGGTCGCCGGACTTCAAGCGATCGCCCAAAGATTCAATTGCATAAGCAGTCGTCGATCCGGTGCCCAGTCCCACTATCATCCCCGACTGGACGCGGGCGGCAGCGGCTTTCCCAACTTCCTGCTTCATCACCTTAACGGGATCTTGTTCTGCACTCATTCTTAAAACTCCTGGCGATATTGACAACTTAGCTCTGTAGGCTAGGATCGCTTAGCAATACTACTCGGTTCACTTCTCTCCATTGCCTCTCTACCTCTGCCTAAACCACTTCTAAAAGACGAGTGTTTTTAGCGATGAGGAGAGTCCAACCCCCCTTCTCTCCGCGGGAAGGGGGTGTGAGGGGTTTGCTCCGCTCCGAAAAGTATGCGATCGCGTAAACCTAAACCAACTCAGCTGCAACAGTCAGTCTACTATCTGGAGTTCCCTTCCTATGACTCAGGGTGAAAATTTTTCTCAGGAAGATTATCAACACGACTCAAATCTGACTCCAGAAGCACACCATCAAAAAATTCAGGATGAGCAAACAAGCACTACACGCAAAGCCTTATTGCTGTTTGAAGAAGGATTAAAATTAGCTGAAGCAGGAAAGTATAAAGAGGCTGTTGCTCATTATCAAGAGGCTTTAGGTCTTCAACCCGATTCTGATAAAATTTTATACAACTATGGACTTTCTTTATTTCATTTAAGCCGCTACAACGAAGCTGTTAGTTGCTACGACAAAGCTATAAAGTTAAATCTAGATTATTCCGAAGCTTGGAGCGATCGCGCCCATGCACTGATCATGTTAAATCGTGGGAAAGAAGCACTAGCGAGTTGCGAACAGGCTTTGCAAATTCAACCAGAATCTTATCAAGCCTGGTACAAGCGAGGCTGGGTGCTGAGTAAGTTAAATCGCCGCAAAGAAGCGATCGCTAGCTGCGATAAAGCTTTAGAGATTAATCCAAACGGCTATGAAGCCTGGTGTACCCGTGGGGCTGTGCTACCTTTACCAAAACGCCGCAAAGAAGCTCTTTGCAATTTTGAAAAATCTTTGGAAATCAATCCAGCCTATCAGCGAGCTTGGTACAATCGGGGTTCATTACTGGTAAATTTAGGGCGGAATGAAGAAGCACTGGCTAGCTTTGAAAAAGCTACTACAATTCAACCAGATTGTCAAGAATTTTGGTTTCCTCAAGCCTGGTATGGTCGAGGCTTTATCCTGGCAAAATTACATCGCTATCAAGAAGCGATCGCTAGTTTTGAAAAAGCCTTACAACTTAAGCCGGAATATGCGTCGGCTGCATTCTATAAACTCATCTGCTTGCTCATAACAGGTAAAATTTTTCCGCATTTATTAAATTCTGAAAAAAGGAATCACCTATTTAACGATCTAAAAATTATTGTCAATGCGTTTAAGTATCAGTTTTTATTTATTGCAACATTTATTTTTGTCATCAGTTCTGCTCAATCGCCTTGGGCAACAAATTTTAAGCAAATATTTTCTACGTTATTTTCGGTTGCAATTATTTGGTTTATCTTAGGGGATATTTGGAAAAACAAGTCCCAATTAAGTTGGGTATTAGCAATTTATTTTAAAAGTGGGATTTTAAGTTATGTCCGGGCAGCTTTTATCCTTTTTGTTACCTTAACGACATTTGCAGTAGTAAACCCATACGTCCCCCAATTTATGCAATGGGGATGGGCTAGTGCGGTTTTCGGGAATTCTGGAAATATTATATTTCAACCGTTTGATACGATTAAAAGCATTCAACCTCCACCATCAGAGGATATTAATTCTCAACTTCCCAGCCCCAGGGAAAGCTTACCACCCGATGAAAAAGTTGTAACCCAGCCCAAGCCATCACCCGATGAAAAAGTTGTAACCGATGAAAAAGTTGTAACTCAACCCAAGTCATCACCCAATGCAAATGTTGCAACTCAACCTCGCCCGATACCTAATGAAAAGGCTGCAAATAAGACCTATAAAGCAGTACCGACAAACAGTACAAATCAAAAACCCCCTTTTGATTACACAAAAGTTTTGATGGTTGTTTTTTGGATCTGTTTAATTTTAATGGTTCCCTTTTGGGCTGGATTGGAGGAAAAGATTTTTCGTCAAGGTGCTAACACCTGGAAGCAGATAATCGGGAATTCTACAGCTTTTGGTTTAGTCCATATCACCGTAGGAATTCCTATTTATGCAGGTTTTCTGCTGATTATTCCAGGTTTCTTATTTGCTTGTCGCTATAAATTTGTACATGACCAGTCTTTCAAAAAAAATAATAATGAAGAAATAGCTCAGGAAGCAGGAGTTCAGGCAAGTACAGCCGATCATGCAATCTACAATGCAATCCTGATCACTTTCTTGGTTTTCGTAATGTTAACTACATAATTCAGGTAAGGATGCGATCGCATCCTCTCTTCTCCTGTCACTCACCTAATGCCGCGCCAGCACTATTCCCTTCATGGAAGCGATCCATTAAGCTAGCATTTCCAGCAGCAGGGACGAAGGTGGCATTCGTCTGTCCACAACAGACTTCTTGAGTTACAAAGCATACCCGACGACTGTAAGCGTATCAAAGCAACCTTTGGCTGTACTTCAAACAAAGTCCGCGCAGGCAGACGATATAGCAGTTCTCATTAAGAGTGCAATCCACTCGGAACCTTACCCCATGCCTGTTTCCGCTTTTCGGTGAAAGGCAGCAGGATCAAACTTTACTGCATCCAAACAAGAATCCCTATATATAAAGATTCACTGAAGCAGGCTTAGTTTGTATAGCTCTAAGCTTGAGTCTGTTAGCATGAGCGAAGCATCTGGGAAAGAGCGACACGTTAGCGATTCCCTGTCGTGATAGCTTCGCTTCACGCGCAGCATGAAGCGAACTTATGGCGGTTCTCTCTCCTAGTGTGCCGATTTACAAGAAACCTCCCTGTACTAAATGAAACTTTTGAGTGCCTATATCAAGGTATTGCCCGATTACGGCATGATTTTGTAGGAACATCTCCTGTGGGTTCGCAGAGGATGGCAAAGTTTTGCCTAAAACGGCTCATGGCAATTTGAGCGCAGCCTATAAGCACATAATGTTTACTACGAGCTTCCCATTTTTTGAAAACTAACCTATAGTACCGTTGGGAATACCTCTTACGCCCTCAGGCAGAAGACAGTTTCAATGGATACAGGGTATTTCCTGGTTTGATATATCTTTATTCCTTAGAAAAAAATATTGGTAGTCTCTGCTGTAATGTCACAGATTCATCCGCTTAATCTGGTTATCCAACCTGATGACAAGGAAACTAGCTGCTGTCTTTCCAGCATTGGGTTTCAGGAGCTTCCTGCCATGCCTCAGCTTCTCTATCAAACTGTAAATAATCGTGAACTGGTTAGTATTTTCGTCAAGATCAGCCAAGTCCTTTCAGAAACCAGTCAAGCTTCCTCACGCTTTTTTCTGACGCGAACCGAGCAAAAGGATTCTTCTATAGAGACATCGTCACGCGATTATCAAAATTTACTAGGAGATTTTTTAAAAGCGCAACCGATTAGTACGATTACCCAGGCGGTTAAATATGCTTGGTTTTTTCAGATTTTAGCGAAGCAGCAAATATTTTTTCACTATCAGCCTATTTTCAATTTATCAACCGGCGAAATAATTGCTTATGAATGTTTGGCACGCGCCAAAGACGAACACGAAGCACACTTCAGCGGTTATCAATTAATTGAAGCAGCCCTTTCGACAAAATTGGCTTACGAGTTTGATGAACTGGCTCGGACAATTTGTTTACAATCAATTGCTAACACCAAGAGTCATCAAACATTTTTTATTAATATCTTACCCAATGTAATCAGCAAAGATCCTGCATCCTTAGAGCAGAACATCAAGTTAATTCTCGACCTGGGATTACAACCCGAACAAATTGTATTTGAATTAACCGAAGTAGAAGCGTTGGTCAGCTGTCCAAAACTCTTGAAAACCATTAATCGCCTGCGAGAACGGGGGTTTGGAGTTGCTGTAGATGATTTGTGCGCCTGTGTTTCGCCTGACAACTACTTCATGGAGTTTTGCCCCGATTTGATCAAGATAGATCGGCGATTGGTACATGGTTGCAGCCAGCATTCTCTCAAGCAGGTGATGCTCAAAAGTTTAGTGAATTCTGCTCATAACTTGGGAATTCGAGTTGTCGCTGAGGGACTTGAAGATAGGGAAGATGTTGAATTTTGCCGCGATTTAGGGGCAGATTACGGGCAGGGATTTGGCTTAGCAATGCCACAGGTAACTTTGCAGCAGCAACGGCTCGATTTTGTGAAGTCGTCGCTCAGGATTTTGTCTTACACAGATCCCTGCACCTGTTAAAACTAGATGCTGTAACCAGATGCTGTAAGATGCTTTCCTGGTACAACTGACTCTTATCTATGCAGCTTGAATTTATTCCAGTCGAAGAATTTTATTTCGCACTAACCTTAGCCGTCAAAACTTTGGAGGAAGTGGAGAAACCGGGTTTAATAGAACAAGTGCGATCGCGCCTCAACCTCAAATACGGTCAGCCTTCGACCGTTGCCGCAGCCACCCAGAATACGTTTAATTATGTATTTCGGGTTTTAGAGCTAGACAACAGCCCTGCAAGTCAGCTGATTGTCTCAGTAGCAGACTGGCAAGGCAAATTGCGTCTAAGTAGTGATTATGGCTGGACTCTCGATCAAGATCGCAAGCCCGTTCGCACCGAACGATTTAACCAGCGACCAGAATTTACCAAGCAGCTACGCAGCTACCTGCAAGACTGGTTGCAACTTCCTCTGAGTAATTAGCTTTTAGTTGCTTAGTCATTAGTCATTAACCTTTGACTAATGACTAACGACTAATTGCTTTGAGCAGCCAACAGTTCCTTCAGCTTCGCCAATTCGCCAGCCCAGCGGGGGTCGGGTTGAAAGGTATCTGATTCATTATTAGATGTTGTCCCTTCAGAGCGTCGCGACTTCTTGTTGCTGCCACCACGACGACCACCGCCGCCTGTGGGAGCGGGAGCGGGAGCGCCACCGCCGCCGCTAGCAGCTTTGTTGGGGTCCTTAATAGGAGCTGGAGCTGCTGGGCGAGGTTCTTCTTCCCCTTCACCCTTAGCTCGTGGCAATGCCTTTTCTATTTTCAGGGGGCTTTCTTGGAACATCTGACCGTTGAACTTTTCAATAATTTCATCAGCCAGTTCATCCGTCTTCACGGTTACAAACGCAAAACCCCGACATTTGCCGGTTTTCCGGTCTTTAATCACCTTGGTGGAAACAGAATCGCTCATGTCCCCAAAAAGAGCTTGTAACTCCTGACGGTCTACTTCTTCTTTGGGCAGATTGCCTACATACAAACGGATAGACATGGAAAAATACCTCCAGACTCAATATCTTTAGACAAAAATTGCGATCGCGCACAAAGCGTATACTCGATTGGGCTGCTCGCACTAAACCCGATCTTCGGTGACAGCTTCTCCCAATCAACCTTACGGCTTATTTGGAGATTTCTCGTTTCAGCGAGAGCCTTTTGGTCTACCCCAACTCCACAGCCTGATGGGATGACCGCCGCCTTTTTCTTCATTTTCCTGAAAACGTTTTCATCTCGATTAAGAGCTAATCCGTCATCAGAATAGAAAAACCATCTATCAGCCTGCGTCTTGAAAAATTCCGCCTCACAGCTAGAATCTTCTTGAATCGTGCCAGATGGATGTACTAGCCCATAGAAACGCCTTCCTGCAATCAACCCCTTAAACGCCGAATAGCGCTTCTTCCCGGCACCGATGAGCGCCAAGATAGACACGAATTTTTCCCATCCAGCACCCGTAACAAACTTTGCCAATTTGCTCCCGGCGAGTTTTTTGTTGATCAAGTCTCGATCGGCAACCACCATTAATTGCTTCAATAGCCAGTTGGCAACTTGTTGGTAAAAATTTTGACGCTGGTTTGCAACATTTAACGGTGACAATTCAATCTGCTGGACAGCTTTAACTCGATGCTTACTGCCCTGTTTCTGGCGAGACAACTGACGCTGTAACCGCTCAATCCGCTTCTGGGCTTTCCTATTGTATCGAGGGATTGCCACCTGCTCAACGCAGTTTTGTAATCGTTGAAAAAAAAGTCTTTTATCGGCTGGAAATAAAGAGTTTATTTTTTTAAAATTGCGCTTTTGGCTGCAAGAATCTAGCTTATCTCTAATTGATGCGATTGAACAACTGCTTTGGCAATAGCAGTTAGTATTACAACCTTTTTGTTTCCACCAGTTAAAGCGTTCAGCCAACCGATAATTGTACTGCCATCTGAGCGCTTCTATCCATTCCTCCATTGTAACTAACTGCTGCTGACTTGGGCGCAATCGATACTCATGGGCGATTCTCATTAGAGAATTGTATCCTAAATTACTGTAATCTTTGCACTCGACCTTTATGGATATCGAGTGGTTTACAGCAGTATCGAGGCGAGACGTTTGCGATCGCTCCTAATTATTGCAAGATATTAACATTATTTTTAAAGGTATCACGGTCTCTGCTATGGGGCTAGTTTAAACAGCAGATTTCCGTCTTTAGCAGTATCTTCAGGCGTGAAGCACTCAACCTCCACCCCCAAGTGGATCGGTTCTCAAGATACTGCTTTGTATTTTCGCCGGAACGGTTAAATAACTTCAAAGGTAATCGACATCGCCGCCATCTGAGTTGTATCTACGTTACTCACGCCTTGGGGAGAGTTTCCAGTGCCGCGCGTGCCTTCCGCGAGGTCATCCAGCAAATCGCCGACCACTTGAGTTGGCTCCGAAAGAGCTACGGGGCCTCTTGTATCCCGTGGTGCTAGGTTTCGCAACGCTTGCAGGGCTTTTCGCAGGGGCGTGCTACTGGCAACAATCAGGACTTCTGCGACTCCTTTGGGTTCTTGGGTGACAAGGTTAAATTGATCGTCAGTCCCAGGAATTTGTAGTGTTTGCCCAGCCTTCACCTGCGTAACATCATCGGTCGCCGTCCACTGATTCGGGAAGATTGCCGATATTTCTCCCGTTGGGTCAATGACTAGGACGCTGAAATAGAGGTCGCGCGGCTCGTTATTTGTAATCTGGAACTGCACCGACGTTCCGATTGGTAACTTTCGGGCATCTGAGGGAAGATTTCCTGAAGAATTATTGGAAGAAGTTTTTTGACCGATACTGCGATCGCTACCGCGAACGGTGAAAGCGCTAGCCAAAATTTCATTTTGACCGGCTCGATTCATCGAAGCATTGACGTTTAGGCGCGATGAATTGGTATTCAGAGTGAGTTTGACAATCCTGGCTGCTAGTAAAGATTTCAGTTTGGCTTGCAGGCGACTGACAGCATCGGCTACGGTTTCACCAGCACTGCCAAAGGAGTCAGGAATCGGCTCCATCGCTGGCGAAAATAAACCTAAACTGCCCTCACTCTTCATCCTTCCAAAGATGTATTGCACCTCTTGCTGTTGTAAAGGTACAGGTTCAAGGCGCTTGATCGCTTGCAAAGCTTGTTTTGCCTGCGCGGTGTCGTTGCCTAAAGAGGGGTCAAGACCAATTTTTAACGTTACATCACTGGGAATCCCACGAGTGCGTTCCTGCAACAGCGATCCGGGTTTGGCAGTTTTTAACAATTTTCCGCGTCCGATTAAGCCTTCACGAGATTCTAACTGCACGACTCCTTGTTCGCGCCCTTGGGAGTCTACTACGGTAAGGAGGGCATCTTGCTCAAAAGCCGCTAAACTTTGGGGGTTAAGTCCGCCCAGCCATAATTGAGCTTGGTTGCCTTCTACTTTAGTGATCACAGCTTCCGCTGGAGGCGTTTGTTGACCAATAAAGTACATCGGTTGCTTGAGATTATTGCTGCCTGGTTTTGCCTCAAATTCAGGGTTTTGCCGAGATGACATCCGTGTAGTGTTACGACCAATATTAGGGAGGGCGCTGGCAAAAGATTCGCTGCCAGTTTGTTGCCACAGATATTGAGTCATTAAATAAGTAAAAGCACCGGCATAAAAGTCGCTGAATGGGGCATCTGCGGCATACTGTTCCCGCTTGGCGGAGGCGATGACGACACCTTTGGCGACACCCTCGCGACGGCGACGCACAAATTCAGCGGGTGAGAGATTCAGGCGAGAGAGCCATTGTTCCTGATATTCTATTTCGGCAGGAACTGGTTGAAGTTGGGAACCCCCATCACGCGATCGCACGACTAAATTCCCCCGTTTGCCGCCACCTGAGTGACAGCTATCCAGCACTGCGGTAACGTTCTCTGTCTTCAGGGCATCCATCAATAAAAATAAGGTGTGCCCCATGATGTCCTCGACAACGCCTCTTTCATTGGGAAATCCGGTAGGCAGCGCACTATCGATGGGCACAAAGGTACTATTAAGACACTTCCCTGTCGGGTCTTTGAAGTCGCAGTCGGGATCGGTTACTTGGGAACCATGCCCTGAGAAGTGAAAGACCACGACATCCCCGGCTTTAGCTTGTTTAATCAGGTGTTCTTCAAAGGCATTTAAGATGCCCTTGCGGGTCGTTTGCCCATCAGTCAGGAGCAGAATGTCTTTCGGATTAAAGCCAAATCGGTGAATCAGCAGTTGTTGCTGCAACTCGACATCAGTGACACATCCTCGCAACGGTGCTGTTGGATAGGCATTAATCCCCACCAGCAAGGCAAGTTTCCGAGGTGTTCCTTGAGCGATCGCACGACCAAAGCGATCTCCTTGCTGCATAATCTCCAGCTGGCTCAAACCCAGCGTTGCCAAAGTCGATCCAGCAAACTGCAAAAACTGACGACGCTTAATGTAAGGCATAATTACTTCTAACTAGATTGGTGTTACTGTCTTAACTCAAAACTCAAAATTTTTTAAAGTCCATTTCCAATCAAAATGAAAGGTGCCCAATAGTAAGGATGGTCAAATTTTGACCTAGTGCTGAGAGGATTTTCGCTTCTAGAATTTGGCATCGCTTCAACATTAATACTGCCGCGACTATCAACATTATTAGGCGCTGGGGTTGAGAAATCACTGTGCAGCAAGCCCAGTTGAGATTGGCGAAGGGCTGTAGCTTTTGTCATTGGTGCCTGCTGTGTACTTTGAGCTAAATAGCCGTAGAATTTTTGCATCAGTTGACTGGTGCTGCGATCGTCCACCAGCCACAAGGAAGCGATTACTGCCTTGGTTCCAGCATTGAGGAAATAGTAGCTGATGCCAGCAATCTCTACACCATCTTGGTCTGGCCCACCCAGTGCCGTTTCGCAAGCTGATAGCACAACCAAATGAACATTGCCCAAATCTTGTAAAGTTTGAATCTGAGAAATTGTTAATTTCTCACCCGTACCTAATAGCAGAAATGAATCATCTGGGCGTCCTGGCACAAATTGACCGTGGGTAGCAATATGCAAAATCTGATGACCTGTCAGATTATCTCGCAAGGTAGGAAAATCAAAAGCATTGTTGAGAAATTCATTTCCCGGATAAATTCCAGTTGTGTCGTTCGGTTTCTTTTGCACGATCGCATCTAATTCTGCTGGGACATTGGGCAGGGAATTAAAGCCAGCAACTGCATGAGATAGCCCTAACGCTAGAACGGAGGTATTTTGAATGCCAGGAGGAAGGCGATCGCGTACATCTGTTAAGTCAGCAGATAGCACCGTAGAAACGGAGTAGTTCTCAATTAAATATTTTTCGCCATCAAACAATGCACTAATGGGAATGTAGCGAGTAACCCGATCCATCGAAAAAACTAAATTTTGAATTTTATTCCCTTTAAGTTCGGGTTCAATCGGTTTAATGAGCCAGTCGTAGAGTTGTTTACCCGTCGCCTTGACTTCGGCAATGTCAGACCGGGAATCTTCTACTAACTGGCGGAATTTTAAAACAGATTCGCCTAATTGCCGTTGCGTCACGGGAACTTCCAGGCTTTTAACAATACCTCCTTTCGATGCCCATAGCAGCCAAATTTTGTCCTTGAGTACAAAGGGATAAATCAGCACGGTACCTGGTTGAGCTTCGACGATTTCTTTAGCTTTACTAAGTTTATTAGGATCAAAAAAGGCATCATCTTGAGCGCGACGGCTGCGAATTTCTTTTTGAATGGTTTCAATTGTCTGATTATATTGTTCGGTCAAAGCCTGAAGCCGATCGTTAAATTGGCTCAACTGGCTGCACCGATTTTGCTTGCACTGCTCCACTTGCTGCCCAAAAGCGATTAAGGTTCCATTTTCTTTGAGAATCTTTTCTTCAATGGGATTTAAGGCGATTCCTGAAGTTTTATCCCCAGCTCTCGCATTTTTTGTATAGTTGGGTAATTCTTGGATTTTCAATAGTTCTAACACCTGTTGAGCTTCTAAAATTCGCCCTTGGGACAGTAACAAGTTAGTGAAGGCGCGATAGGTGTCGGCAATGGTTTGAGTATAGGATTCCTGTTGCTCTCGTGGCAGCACTCGTAAATCTTGGCGAATTACTTCTGTGACATTCACGGCTTGCTTGTAGAAAGCGATCGCTAATTCTGGCTGGTTCTGTTTCTCTAACAGAAAACCCATATTGCCAAGCGCAATTCTTTCGCCTGTCTTATCGCCAATTTCTCTAGCAATTCCCAATGCTTGCTGAAAAAACTCTAGCGCTTGGGGATACTGTTCTAACTGGTTGTAAACTCCCCCAATGTTATTCAGAGTAGCTCCAACGCCAGCCCGATCGCCAACGGTTTGACGAATTGCTAAAGCTTGCTGAAAGAACTCCAGCGCCTGGGGATACTGTCCCAACTGGTTAGAAACAACTCCGATATTGTTGAGGGTGACTCCCTCACCCGCCTTGTCGCCAATTTCTTTAAGAATCCCCACCGCCTGCTGATAGAATTTCAACGCTTCGGGATATTGACCTAAATTGCGGTAAGTTTCGCCAAGATTGTTGAGAGTCGTTCCCTCTCCTGCTTTATCGCCGATTTCTCGACGAATCTCCAAAGCTTGCTCGAAGAATGCTAGCGCCTGAGAGTACTGCCCTAAGTTCTCGTATACTCCTCCAATGCTGTTGAGGGTATTTCCTTCACCCGCGCGGTTGCCGATAGTTCTGCGGTTAGCTAAAGCTTGTTGATAGAATTCCAGTGCTTGGGGATACTGACCTAAACTATCGTAAACTCCCCCCATGTTGCTGAGCGTGCGCCCCTCACCAGCTTTGTCACCGATGGTTCTAGCAATCTCTAAT
The DNA here is from genome assembly GCF_039961875.1 of Trichocoleus sp. ST-U2. NCBI lineage: Bacteria > Bacillati > Cyanobacteriota > Cyanophyceae > Leptolyngbyales > Trichocoleusaceae > Trichocoleus > Trichocoleus sp. ST-U2. The sequence continues at coordinate 30,623 of NZ_JAMPJY010000033.1, forward strand.
GCCTGCCGATAGAATGCCAGTGCTTGGGAATACTCGCCCATGCTGTAGTACACTCCCCCAATGTTATTGAGAGTCGCCCCAACACCTGCCTTGTCGCCGATGGTTTTAAGAATTCCCGACGCTTGCTGGTAAGACTCTAGCGCTTTTGGATACTGCCCCAGACTGTCATAAACTGCCCCGATACCAATGAGGGTGCGCCCTTCACCTGTCTTGTCACCAATGTCTTGGCTAATGGCTAAAGCTTGCTGGTAATATTCCAGAGCTTGAGGATAGTTGCCTAAGCTGCGATAAACGACACCAATGTTGTAAAGGTTACGCCCTTCATTGGCGGGATTCCCGATATCTCGGCTAATGGCTAAAGCTTGTTGATGGACTTCTAGGGCTTGAGGATACCTGCCTAGCTTTCGATAAGTGATGCCCAAGTTATTTAGAGTGCGGACTTCACCTAAGCGATCGCCAATATCCCTAAGAATTTTCAAAGCTTGTTGTTGAAACTCTATCGCCTTTTGATACTGTCCCTGGCTGTCATAAACTCCGCCAATCGTGTTCAGAGTTCTGCCTTCGCCTAGCTTGTCATTTGCTGCTTTCGCCGTTTCCAAAGCTTGCTGAAGGAACTCTAGTGCTTGCGGATATTGTCCCTGACCGCTATAAACAATGCCAATATTATAGAGAGCGTTTCCTTCGCCTACCTTGTCGTCTGTTGTTTTTAGAATTCCCAATGCTTGTTGTAGAATCTCCATTGCTTTAGGAAACTGTCCTAACTCCCGGTAAGTAGCACCAATTTCTGTTAACGTCCGTCCTTCGCCTACCTTGTCGCCCACTTCTTTTCGGAGAGGCAGCGCTTGCTGTAAGCTTTCTAAAGCTTTGGCGTATTGACTCAAGCCGTTGTAAACTTCCCCCAGGCTAGTAAGTGCTTCACCAACCCCTGGTTTATCGCCAATTCTTTGGCGAATTTCCAGAACTCTTTCTAGGGTTTGCAGAGCTTCTTTAAACTGGCTGTTGCGAAATTGCTGAATGCCTAGTTGAAACAGCCGATCTGCCTCAGTTTTTTGCTCTTGTCGAGATGCGATAAACCGCGTTTTTTGTGCTGGTTCCACCACGAACTCTGGTAAGGCTAAGGACCTCGCTGCCATTGGGAAGAAGTAACTGAAAGATAAAAGTAAGGCTGTAGTAAAGCTAAGTTTCTGGATAGGGGAACGCATAAAAATACTGCTACACAAGCGGATTAGCTTGAATATCCTTCATCGCGTTTCTTTTGCGGTAAGTAATTGATATCTGTCAGTCTTACCAGTAGAAAGTTTATCCAATCGTCAGCGAGATCCTCCTCCTTGTGTCGCGCCAGGAGCTGCAATTTCCGCAGGATTGTAAGCGCCACCTCTAAGCTGGGTTCCGCCCCCTGCCTGCCCTTCAGGTGCATTTAAAGCACCAGCAGGTTGAGAGATTGGTGGAGTGCTTCCCTGTGTTTGCTGCGGAAGCAAGGGTGCGGTAGCGATCGCCTCAAGTCCCACTGACTTCAACAAATCTTCCCAGGCTGTTGCTAGCGTAGTATCGTTAGGGCGATCGCGACGTAGCTCAGCCAGAGTCGTCAGAGTCTCATACCAGATGCCAGCTTTTGCATAGATAACTGGACGCTCTTGGGGAGATGCTTGCTGTAATTGACTGGCAAGAGAGGCGCTTAATTCGTTGCGTCGAATCCAGCCTTCAACCGAAATATTACTCCCCCGGTCTTCAGGGTCGCAAAGCAGTGCTAAGGAAAAACGGTATGTTTTTCCAACTTGTAGCGGTTTTATACCTGCTTGTTCGGGGAGGCTAACGCTAACAACACCAGGATTTTGAGAAATCTTGAAAGTGGTCTCGTAAACAACCTGCTTTCCCTCTACATCCCATACCATCAACTCTGCTGTCTGCGGGACATTTTTTGGAATATAAAAGAAGAAGGTTGGATATCCTGTAACCGTTACCCCAAAATTCTTGCCTGGTATCAACGCAGTTAGACCCTCTGCATCAACAATACAGGCGCTACGACCACGCGAGGCTCCTGGTTCCCGAATATTCGGAACTTCTTGCTCTGGAGGATTGTAAACAATACCCCTCAAACGGAATCCTCCACCTTCCTGCCTATTCTGTGTTCTTGGCTCCAAAGAGACAAGATTGTTAGAAAGTCCAATAACACCCGTTAATTTAGCGTTATTCAAATTCACACTGGTTAAGTTGGCATTGGTCAAGTTAGCACCAGACAAGTCAGCGCCGCTTAAGTTGGCACCACTCAGGTTAGCTCCTCTCAAGTCGGCTGCAACCAATCTGGCACTAATCAGGTTGGCACCACTAAGATCGCAATTCAAGCATTTATTGGTTTCCAGCAACCGTTTAAGATGTTCGGGATTTTCCGCTCTCACTGGCGTAGCGAACCAGAGGGCAGATAACAGCCCAACGGTGGCTAGGATTCTTTGTTTCATTGCATTTGTTGCCTCTCCTGAGCGTTAAGCGCCTCTAGTATAGCCAATCGCTAAAGCATCAACTATCTGAGTTGGGCGTGTTATTATCCATTCCTAAGCTGAATAAAGGGTGCAGAATCGTAAGTAAGAAGGTGAGAAATATTTTCCATCTCTTTTACCTTTACCAAGTACCTGAATTTTGATAGTTTTTAAAGTCCATTTCCTATCAAAATGAACGGTGCCCAATAATACGGGTGAGAAAATTTTGAGCCGTTGCTGGGGGTTATCGGCGGTCTAGAACCAGGTATTTGTTCGACAATAATGCCACCCCGAGGATTGGTATTGGCTGCTGTTGAGACATTGCCTTGTAACAAATTGAGTTGAGCTTGGCGCAACGCTTCCGCTTTAGTCACCGCCTTTTCAGAGGTGCCGTTAGCTAAATTTTTATAAAATTGCTGCATCAAGAGACTGGTACTGCTATCGTCCACGAGCCACAGGGAAGCCATCACCGCCTTCGCTCCCCGGTTTAAGAAGTGGTAAGCCATACTAGCAATTTCTATGCCGTCTTGACGGGGACCAGCCAAGGCGGTTTGGCAAGCTGACAGTACAACCAAATGAATGTTATTTAACCCGGTTAAAGTTTTTATCTGAGGAATCGTGAGTTGTTCGCCAGTTCCTAAGAGGATGTAGGATTTATCTGCGCTATCAGGAACAAATACCCCATGAGTCGCCAGGTGTAAAATTCTATAATTTTTCAAATTGTCTTGCAGAGTAGCAAAGTCAAAAGAACGGTTTAAAAACTTTTGACCGGGATAAATTCCCTGATTATTTTTAGTTTCTTGACGCACAATCGCATCGATTTCAGCAGGCACATTTGGTAGAGAACCAAAACCAGGGACAGCATCAGATAATCCCATTGCCAAAACAGGGCTATTTTGAGTGCCGACAGGTAGTTTATCGCGGGTGTCAGTATCTTCTGTCAATACATTGTAGATGGTGTATTTTTCGATTAGGTATTGTTTCCCGTCATAAAGGGCGCTCATTGGAATATAGCGCGTCACTCTGTCGAGAGCAAAGACCAAGTTTTTCACCTGGTTATTCTTATTCTGAAGTTCCGCCTCTAAGTCTTTGATTAGCCAGTTATAAAGTTTTAGGCTAACAGCTTGTATCTTATTAGCTTCAGCAGAACCGCAATGAGCAGCGTTCTCGCACTCCTTCATTAAATCGCGGAACTCTTTGACCGTTTTTCCTAATTCATCTCTTCCGACGTTAACTTTAACGGTTTTGACCGCACCCCCTGGGGCATATAGTTGTAACCACAGTTCGTTTTCTAGCACCAAGGGATAAATCATCACTGTGCCTGGTTGCGCTTCGACAATCTCTTGAGCTTTTGCCAGTTTGTTTGGGTCAAAGAAAGCGTCATCTTTGGCACGGTTAGCGCGAATTTCTTGGTCAATCTTCTGCAATTGTTGGTCAAATTCAACAATCAGAGAGGTACGACGAGTAGTAAGCTCTTTAAGTTGACTACAGTTGGTACTTTCGCACTCATTAATTTGCCTTGCTAAGGCAATAATAGACTCGCTTTGAGCAGGAATCTTTGTCTCCGTTGGAGAGAGTGGAATATTAGGCTTATCCCCCGTAGCACTTCTAGGACTGATGGCTTCGCGAATTTCCTGCTCTCTCATCAGTTGTTGTACTTGTAGGGCTTCTTTATCCCGTCCTTGTGAGAGCAACAAAGCTGCTAACTGACGATAAATATCAGATACCTTCACCTTGTCGAAATCAACTGTTGCATCCAAGAAAGATTTTTGTAACTCTTGTGGTAAACCTTCGATACCACGCCTGACTTCCTCAATTTTGTTAACCGATTGCTTATAGTAAGTAATGGCAACACTTGACTGATTCAAATTGTAGTAGATACGCGCTAATCCTGAATAAATGAAAGCATCAGCGCCAGGAGCTTGATTATCGGTTGCGATCGCAAGTGCTTGTTGATATACCTCAATGGCTTCTTCTTGGCGTCTAAATTTGCGATGAATATGTCCCACTAGAGTAAGAGCTTGTTTTTCCCAAACTTTATTTTGGACTTTTCTAGTAAAATTCAACCAAGTTTGAGCGGCTTCCATTGCTTGTTTGTCATTACCCAGTTGTCCATAACCAAGACTTAGCAAGATATTAGCAAATGCTTGGACTTGTGGCTGTTTAATTTCTTCCGCAATTGCTAATCCTTCTTGAGCGGATTCAATTGTTTTTTGTGGATTTCCTTGGGCAAAATAGTTTTGGGCGATAAAAAGCAGCACAAGGCTTTCGTCAAAGCGATTTTTGAGTTGACGTAGTATGGGCAGTGCTTGTTGATAGAATTCGTTACTTTTTTGGTAATCCCCAAGCTCAGCATAAACAATCCCCAGAGAAGTTAGCGGTAAGGTCTGTGCTGCTGGAATATTAGTTTCACGGGCAATTTTCAAACTTTGTTGAAGTGAATCCCATGTTTTCTGATATTCACCTAAATCTTTGTAGCGGTTACTCAACCGAGCTAAAGCATGGGATTCTAGCCTACGATTTTTTAATTCTCGCGCAATTGCTAATCCTTGCTCTACTAACTGTTTGCCTTCTGTGTATTTGCCAATAATTCCGTAAGAGTTTCCTAACTTGATTAGTAACTCTGCTTCTTGTTCGCGATTATTTATTTTCCTTGCCTGTGCTAAACTTGGCTCTGCAACTGCAATTACTTTTTGATATTCTCCCAAAGCCTCATACATTCCACTAAGAATAGTCGCCGCCGCTACTTCTCCAATGAAATCTTTGTTTTTGCGCGATATCTCCAAAGACGTTTGTCCTACTGCTATCCCCTGTTCGTATTCTCCTTGAACTCTGTAGGCGTCGCTGAGAGCATTTAAAGCTAAGGCTTCACGAGAAGTATTTTGCCTTTGTCGTGCTAAAGTTAAAGCTTGCTTGGCTGTTTCCACGGCTTTGGTAGTATCACCTAACAAGCCATAACTCTGGCTTAGGGAAGTTAAAGCACTGATTTCATAGTTGTTCAGTTTTGCCTTTTGCACTACTGCCAACCTAGCTTGAGCAAACTCCACCGCTTTTTGATAGTTACCTTGGTTGGAGTAAATTTCTTCAAGAATATCCAAAGCATTCTGCTCTAGTTGGGGGTTTTCTAGCTGCTTGGCAATTGCTAAACATTGCTCAGCCGACTGCAACGCTAAGGGATAGTTTCCCTGTTTGTTGTAAGCGCTGCTCAAGCTTGCCAGTGCCTTTGCTTCAAGGGAGGATTCTTTGATTTTCCGCGCAATGGTTAAGGCTTGCTGACTGACTTCAATGGCTTTCGGAACATTTTTGAGAGGTACATTGTATAAGAAAGCCAACCGCAGCAGCGCGTCTACTTCTAATTCAGGTTTACCGAGGGTTTGTGCACGCTTTAATAGCTGTTGCGCCCAATCAATAGCTTTGTCATATTCCCCAAGATTGCTGTAACTCAGACTTAAGCCAGATAGCGCACTCGATTCTGTGCTTAAAGCACTATCTTGTAAATTTGGCAATAGTTTAGCGATTTCGATTTGTCGCGCTGCGGCTAATGCTTGCTGGTAGGTTTCGACTGCCTTTTGATTTTCTCCAAGTACGTTATAGGTGCTGGCTAAAGTGAGTAAAACATCTGCCTCACCCCGTTTATTATTTTGCTGTCGTGCAATTTCGACTTGTCGCAACCTGATTTCAATATATTTGCGAGAGTCGTCCTGAGTATTGTAAATGCTAGCAAGCTGAGTCAGAGCTGAGTCTTCAATACCTAAATCCTTGGTTTCTCGCGCAATGCTCATCGCTTGTTGTAACACTTCAATCGCTTTTCGCTCGTCTTGAAAGAAGCTGTAAGCTGCTCCCAGATGAATTAAAGCACTTGCTTCTGATTTTGTTTTTTTCAATTCTCTGGCAAGGTTTAAAGCTTCCTGTGCCAACTCTATCACGCGAGAATACTCTGCTTTTGCTTGAGGATACACCCCTCTGTTGACAAATGATATGGCTGTTGAGCTATATATTCCACTTAACAAGATTAGGGTTTCTAGTTGAGCGGGTTTATCCTTGATTTCTCGGCGAATAGCTAATGATTTTTGAAGGAATTCAATGGCTTGCTCGTCTTTACCTTGCAAATAGTAAGAACTTCCGATTAGAGATAGAAAGTTAGACTCTTGGGGCTTATCTTGGGTTTCTCGTGTAATCGCCAGTCCTTGTTGATAGAATACGATCGCTTGCTCATATTGATTTTGACTAAAGTAAATATAGGCTATTCCAGAGAGAACATTGGCTTCTTGCGCTTTATTGGGAATGGCTTGCGCGATTGCCAGAGCTTGTTGCTTAAAGGCGATCGCTTGCTCGTATTGCTTGAGACTGCTGTAAGCCTTCCCTATGAATAGAAGAATGCCAACTTCTTGGGACTTATTCTTTACTTCTCTGACAACAGGGAGGGATTGTTGGTAAAAAGCGATCGCTTGCTCATATTGTTTTTGATTAAAGTAAGAATCTCCCATTCCTTCGAGAATGCCAGCTTCTACTAGGTGAATTCCTACGGCTTGAATAAGAGGCAATGCTTGCTGATAAAATTGCAAAGCCTGGTCATACTTGTCTTGATTAAAGTAAGTTAAGCCGATCTGATAGAGAGTTTCCCCTTCACCTACACGGTTTTGCACTTCGCGGCTGAGGGCTAACGATTTCTCCAACCACTCCAAAGTACGAGGATACTCTTTCATGCCTCGATAGACTGTCCCCATTCGGCGCATAGTAATTCCTAGTAGAAATTTATCCCCTAATTCTTGTTGGATTGCCAGCGCTTGCTGTAAGCTTTCTAAGGCTTTGGGATATTGCTGAAGACCACCCGCGTAAAGCGTGCCAAGACTACTGAGGGTTTTACTTTCTCCTGCTTTGTCTTGTACTTCCCGACGAATCGCCAAAGCTTGTTGCAAGGTTTCTAAAGCTTTGTCATTTTGGTCATTCCAGAAATAACTCAAGCCAATATTATCTAGGGTTTCTCCTTCCCCTGTACGATCTTTTAATTCTCTGCGAATAGCCAAAGCTTGCTGCAAAACATCTAAAGCTTTGTCAGGTTGCCGCAACCAGTAGTAAACCTCGCCGATGTTGTTCAGGGTTTGCCCAATTCCGGCTTTGTCATTCAGTTGTTGCTGTATTTCTAGCACCCGTTGATAGGTGGCGAGTGCCTTTGGGTATTGCCCTTGACGATACTGCTGTATGCCTTGTTGGAAAAGTCGATCCGCTTCAGTTTTTTGGTCTGTAGAAGTTGGTGCCTGTGCTAAAGCGCTTTCAGAACGATCGAGGATCAAGGATGAAGGGTGAAGGGTGAGAAGCAGGCTAATCGTGAGAAGGCTGAGGTGATAGACGCGACGATGCATTGGGCAACTCCTCCACAAGCGGTTTAGCAGATGGCTGGCTTAGAAATTGGTCATTTCATCAGTAGGGAATCGGCAAAAGCCAGATGCTTTCTGAGGAAATCACGGTTGGCAAGCAGAAAATTTCTATGCTACTGGAAGAGATCCACGCTTGCGATCGCTTGTTACGGAAGAATCGCATTGAGAACAGCACTCGCGTACAGGCTTTATGTCCCTGTTGATGGGTTATCACGGAGAAGAGTCATCTGACAATCTCAGGAGGCGATCGCGCTCAGTCTAGAGGTACAATCCTCTAGGTGTATTGAGGACGATAGGCAACGTGTCAGAAGAACCACAAACCTCGCCATCACTGCCACCTACAGGCGCGATTGAAAGCGTCTCTCTAACAGCTACGACAGAGAACTGGTTTGAATACCCAGTCAAGGCGCATCCTCACCATACTGACTATGCAGGGATTGTCTGGCATGGCTCCTATATTGCCTGGATGGAGGAAGCGCGGGTGGAATGCCTGCGCTCAATTGGCATCGAATTTGCAGATTTAGTCGCCTTGGGATGCGATATGCCGGTTGTGGATCTTTCGGTGCGCTACCACCGCCCTCTGCGGATGGGAATGAGTGCGGTGCTGAAGACGCGCATGGCAGATACCGAGGGCGTCCGCATCAATTGGGATTATCAGATTCAATCTCTCGATGGACAAGAGTTGTACGTCACTGCCAAAGTCACGTTAGTGGTAGTAGATCGAGAGAAGGGTAAGATTATGCGCCAGTTACCACCCACGATGAAAGATGCGTTGGCACGACTTTCAGCGGTTTAATCTAAATTTGGTAGGCTTTCCTACCTAATGCTCCCTAAAATGTTAAGTCAATAGTTTTGATTGCAGGTAAAACCTTAATTGTGAAGTTATTTGTCTACCACACGCCCGAACTGACTCCCTCCGACAGCGTACCTGAGTGTGCGATCGCCATCGATGTACTCCGCGCTACGACTACTATCGCCACCGCGCTGAATGCGGGTGCTGAGGCTGTCCAAGTCTTTAGCGATATGGGAACCTTGATGCAAGTCAGCGAACAGTGGCAAGCCGATCTCCGGTTGCGCGCTGGTGAACGAGGCGGTGCTAAAGTGTCTGGCTGCGATTTGGGCAATTCTCCCCTGGATTGTACGCCAGAGCGCGTACAGGGACGACGATTATTTATCAGTACTACGAATGGCACTCGCGCCCTAACGCGAGTACAGAAGGCTCCAGTGGTTCTGGCAGCAGCGTTAGTGAATCGTCAAGCGGTGGTAGAATACGTTCTCAGCAAGCAGCCAGAGACGGTTTGGCTGCTGGGATCGGGTTGGGAAGGTAGTTTTTCCTTAGAGGATACGGTGTGTGCAGGTGCGATCGCTCATTCTTTGCAAGAGAAAGGTTCGCTAGAAATAGGTAACGATGAAGGATGTGCCGCGATCGCTCTTTACCAGCAGTGGCAAAATAATTTACTAGAGTTGTTCCACCACGCCAGTCACGGTCAACGGCTGTTACGCCTCGATTGTCAAGAAGACCTGAAATATTGCTCCCAAACCGATATTTTAGATGTGCTGCCGATTCAACGAGACATTGGAGTGTTGGTTAAGAATATCTAAGCACGCCTTATTACTTTTCTCCGTCTGTAAAACGCAGTTTACAAAGCGAATACGAACGGGAAATGTATTGTTTGTAGAGTCATGAGGCATCTAACTGGGTGGATTTGCGATCGCTCGATTAGATGCATCACTATCTTTAGAATTCAGCAGTCGTTTGATTTCATTCAAAATGATGTCTAACCCGGCATCTTTCGATAAAAAAGCATCTGCTTCCGGACAGATTTCTCTGCCAAACTCTAACTCATTAGCACTAATAAAGCCGGTTGCTAAAACTAATAAGGGAGGATTTATAAGATCATTTTTTATATGATTGATGATCTCGCAACCATCCATGCCTCTCTCATACGGAGCTGGGGGAATAGAAAAATCTATAATCAGTAAATCGTAATTTTCTATTTCTTGTAAAAACGTAAAGACTGTTTTATAAATATGAACTTCAAAATCTTTTCGTAAAAATCGCTCGATAATCAAACACCAATTTTCATCATCATCCAATACACCTATCTTGTACATGGATTTTGATCCCTCTCTAATCAATAGCTGGGCGAAGCCCAAACCTAAAATGTATTTGCTCAGCTCAAAGCAATCTACTCTCAACGAAACTCATTCTTTATTCTCTATTATAGTTGGGACATAAACTCAATTAAATAAACGGGGTGGGCATGAGTTGGGCAATCATTTCTTTCAACAAGGCTACGCCATCAGAGTAGGGGAAGAACAACTTTGCTCCCCTACTGTCAGTGGCAATTAGCAATGGGTTGAGCCTAAATTGAAAAGTAAAAACCCAACAAGCGTTCCATCACACAAGCCGCAATCCGCTCAGCGGCTCCTGCTTCTCCCATGCGGCGGCGTCCATTTTCAGCAATCAGTTGCAGCCGATCGGGGTCGCGTAATAAATATTGCACAACCCCGGCGACTTTAGTGGGTTGTTCTACCAAAATCAGGGAGGGTCCTAGCAGGCGAGATTGAGCTTCGGCAAAGGCGCTCGTAAACTGAGGACCTTCTCCGGGGATCGCGATCGCGGGTTTCCCCAATCCGACAAACTGCTCCGTTGCCGTACCAGCCATTGCGATCGCTAAATCGGCTTGATTTAAGCAATCGTTATAAGCGTGCTGAGTCAGAATCAGAGTGCCATTTTCTTTCGTAAAAGTTAGTGCTTCTGGGTCAGAAATTGGTGAGGAAGAGAATTTCTCATTTGCCCCCAGTGCATTAGATTGTCGCCAACCGTGAGCTTCAAGGGTTTGGCGCAAAGGATCTAAATTTAACCCCAGTGCGATCGCGCCCAGAAATAGGACGGGTCGAGGTGCAAATGCCTGCATTAACCCCACACAAGCTTGCATAATTTGCTGCCAATTGGCATAAGCTTCGGGAGGTCTAGAACCGGGGAGAAGCGCCACAATTAGCGATCGCCTCATCTCTTCCTGTTCAGCATTTGACGAATAAAATATTGCTTTTGGTCTGGGTGGTTCCAAACCGTCCATCATCGGGTTCCCTAAATCAAACGCCGGGATAGGCCACTTCTTTAACATCTGAGTTGTCAGCCCATCTCTGGGAAACACCGCCTTACAACGCCGCTGACTCATCAGCCAACGTTCCCAAGGCAGGTAAACAGACCCAGACCAACCTTCCCAGCGCCCTCTTTGGTCGCGCCGTGGCAATGGCCCCGCTTCATCTCGCAAATAATATTCCGATTTAGCCGTACCCACAAAAGCATAGGGAACGCCGCTTAACCAGCCAAATAGTAGCGGGACAATATCTCCCACCGCCAGGATTACGCCTCTGCTTCGCTCCTTGGTTCTGCCTGGGGACGCCCACTTCCGGATCGCGCGGTGCTGGGCAAGAGTGAGCTGTAGTAAACCGCCCTGTACATCTCGCACCAGTTGACGCCCATCCATATAGATAAAGCCACCGGAGGGCATCGTTTGCACGTGACCAATGATGGGGATATCTAACTCAGCATAAGCTCGCCCGTCACCCACCAATGGCAAGGCTGCTAGTTCCAAAGAATGAGACTGTTGCTGAAGTTCTTGCAAAATCCGGACGGCAATAATGTCCTCCCCATGACCATTGCTGAGGCACAGTACCCTCATCCCAGACCTCCACAGATTTTAGATTTTCGATTGTTTCTCCATTGCCAATCCAAAATCCAACCTTCCTGACTCCAGAGAAGCCAGGGAAAAATTTCCAAACTCAAAATCGACGAATGGAACCAGACGGCAATAGCGAGTGTCAAATTTAACAAAACCTCGTAAGCGATAAGCAATTAGCGATTTTACACTAGCTACCGTCTTATACCATTTCGCTGGATATCTGTATGCAATCTCCTTCTCCTCCTCTCTCTCCCTGGTTTTCTATAATGCGCGTTCCTTCTTTGGCTATTTGCACTTTAGCGGTTTTGGCTGCAAGCGATCTCAGTTCTCTGGCTAGCGCCAGTACAACTTCTTCATCTCCAACCCAGACACCAAACGCTGAAGAAGTTGTCGTTGTCCCAGTCACTTCCGATGTGCCCTCCTCGACAGCCGCAACTCAAAAAATAGCAGATGCTCAGGTCGTTGTCCCGGTTAATTCGGGTACGCGCCAGCCATCCGCGCCAGCTCAACAACCCGTCAATAGCCAAGTGGTTGTTCCAGTTAATTCTGCCACCACCCGCCCCGCGAGAGCCATTGCGGCACCGGAAACCCGGACACTGCCTCAATTTACTCAGACGACTCGCGTTCCCCAAAAAGCGCCTGCTAGCTCTCTCAATTCACCAGATTTGGTCGTGACCGCGACAGGTATTGAGGTAGCGGGAGCGACACCAGAGTTGCAGCAAATTGTCCGTCAAACGATTAAAACTCGTCCGGGTGGAGATACCAGTCAAAGCCAGCTGCAAAAGGATGTAACGGCGATTTTAGCGACCGGACTATTTACTGATGCCAACGTAAACAGTTATACCGAGCCAAATGGACTGAGAACAGTCTTCGAGGTGAAACCCCTGGTGGTGCGATCGCTCAAACTTTCCGGTGCCCAAGCCCTGACTCCAGCGGTTGCCAACGACATTTTTAAATCCCAACTGGGGGCAAAAATTAGCCCCAATGCCCTCAACCAAAGTGCCGAACAAATCAACCAGTGGTACAAGCAAAATGGTTATGTGGCAGCACAAGTGCTAGCCGTGCAACCCAGCCGCGATGGGGTAGTCACCATTGAAGTCGCTGAGGGTACCGTTGGGAATGTGAAAATCCGCTTTTTGGACAGCGAGGGCAAGCCAACCAAAGGACGCACCCAAGAAAATTTCGTCCGTCAGGAGTTAAAACTGAAGCCGGGTCAACCCTTCCGGGTCGATGCGGCACGGACAGACTTGCAACGGCTGTATCAGTTAGGGCTGTTTGACAACGCGGATGTTTCCCTCAGTGGTGATTCTCGAAAAGTTGACGTGAGCTACGACCTGACCGAACGCACTTCCCGCGCCGTCAACGTTGGGGGTGGTTACAGCGAGAACAGTGGCATCTTCGGCAGCATTAATTATAAAGACCAGAATTTTGGGGGCATTAACCAGCAGGTAGGTTTGAATGTCCAAGCAAGCCGGAGCGACTTACAGTTTAATGGGAATATTACCAGTCCCTATCGCGCCAGCAATCCAGACCGCCCTGGATATAGTATCGAGGCATCTCGACAGCGGCAACTTTCCGAAACCTTTAACGAAGATGTCAAGCTGCCGAATGGGGACAAAGTTCGGGAAGGGCAGTTTGGCGGCGGCGTCACCTTCACGAAACCTGTAGGCGATGTGCAGGCATCGGTAGGCGTGAACTACACCCGCACCAGCATCCGCGATAGCAAAGGCAATCTCTCACCCGTAGATGAATTAGGAAATCGCCTTTCCTATAGCCAAAACGGTATCGACGACAAAGTTTCCGTGTCTGCTGGGATCGCACAAGACAAACGAGACAATCCAATTAACCCAACCAAAGGCTCGGTCGTCAGCCTCAGTACAGAACAATCGATCCCGGTTGGGAACGGCAGTATCTTGATGAACCGGGTTAAGGCAAACTACAGCCAGTACATACCCTTTAATTTAACCAACGGTGCAACTCCAGATGTATTAGCCTTCAACGTGCAGGGAGGCACAACCATCGGCAATCTCCCGCCCTATGAAGCCTTTAATCTAGGTGGCATCAATTCTGTACGGGGCTACGGAAGTGGTGATGTTGCCAGCGGTCGCAGCTATGTGTTAGCCTCTGCCGAGTATCGCTTCCCAGTTTTTAAGCCGGTAGGTGGCGTTTTATTCGCTGACTTTGGCTCCGACTTAGGCTCTGGCGATACGGTGCCGGGAGAACCTGGAACTGTCCGTGGCAAACAAGGAACTGGCTTTGGCTACGGAGCTGGTGTGCGCGTCCAATCCCCGATTGGCTTGCTTAGGGCTGACTTTGGTATCAACGACCACGGTGAAAGCCGACTCCAATTCGGGATCGGTCAAAGGTTCTAACATCGGAAGGAAGAGAAATTTAAAATGAGTTCAAATTAGCTCATCCTTCATTCTTGGTGATTGCATGGACACGCTAGTTGGCAAAACTTTGCAGGGTGGCAAATACACTCTCGATCGAGAACTGGGACGGGGTGGCTTTGGCGTTACCTTTCAAGCCACCCACCACTACTTGGGGCAACCTGTAGTCATTAAAACGCTCAACGATTCCCTCTGTCGGCATCCTGACTTTGCCAGATTTGGGCGTCAGTTTCAGGATGAAGCAAGACGTTTGGCGTTGTGCGTCCATCCCAATATCGTTCGGGTTAACGATTTCTTTTTGGAAGCTGGGTTGCCCTACCTGGTAATGGACTATATTGCGGGTCAAACTTTGCAAGAGGTCGTGTTTCCGGACAAGCCGCTGCCAGAGTCCGCTGCTATCCACTTCATGCAGCAGATTGGGGCAGCAGTCAAAGTGGTGCATCAAAATAATCTGCTGCATCGGGATATCAAGCCCCAGAACATCATTCTGCGCCAAGGAACTCAAGAGGTGGTGCTGATTGACTTTGGGATTTCGCGGGAGTTTACGCCAGACTCAACCCAAACTCACACAAGTATTGTTTCCGAAGGGTATGCCCCCATTGAGCAGTACCTGCCCCAAGCAAAGCGCACCTCAGCGACGGATGTTTATGGGTTAGCCTCCACACTTTACGCGCTGTTAACGGCAACAGTACCAACGCCTGCGGTACTCAGAGACAGGCAACCGATGCCAGCGCCCCGCGACTTAAAACACTACCTAAGTCCGGCGGTAAATCAGGCGGTGATGCGCGGGATGGCTGTTGATGCTCAATATCGACCTGGCAGTGTAGATGAGTGGCTGTCTCTGTTGCCGGATCTTCAGTTTGGAGGTTCCACTGCCGAAACAATGCCGCCAACTCATACAGTGGCAACTATCCCAGCGATCTCTCCATCACCGCCTAGAGGCGAAGCTTTGGTGGGAAAAAATTCGGGTTCAAGAAATGGAGGCGCGATCGCTTCGCCCGTACCAGAAGAGAGAAACCATCAATCCAGTTCTTCCTTCTTCCGAAATCCCCGCAGTCTTTTCATTGCTACAGGAATCGCGATCGCATCCGGTTTAGCGATCGCGTTGAGTTCTGTCTGGCGTCAGCCTCAACCGCCCGACGCTTCCCCTGTTGCCCAACCGGAATCCCAGCCGCAAAATCAGCCACAAGAGGCACAAACTGTCACTCCCGAATCCGTAGAGAAAGTCAATAGCACTGCTGCTGAGTCTGAACGGAAACCCGTTGAAGTTCAAAAACCCTTCCGCAGAAAATCGCAGCCGCAGCGCGTTAACCGGGATGTTCCAGCCTCAAACACTTCATCGAAATCCTCAAACTCAAACAAGCCGCGATCGAGTAGTGAGGCGAACAAGAATGCCGGACAGCCAGAAATAGAACCTCAAGAGCAAAAACAGCCGGTTTCTACATCCGAACAAATCCCACCGGCTGCTATCAATCCACAATCTTCTCCCGCTTCGGAGATAACGCCGCCATTCCCTCGCAGCGATCGCAAGCCGACTAATCCGGAACCTTCATCTTCTGCACCAGAGACTTCCGCACCGCCGAATTCAGTTGTTGTGCCCATCACAAAACCAAAACCAGAAACTCAATCCCAACCGGAATCGGAAAAACCGGAAAAACCGGAAAAACCGGAAAAACCGGAAAAGCAGGAAAAACCAGACAAGCCGGAAAAACCGGACAAGTCAGACAAACAGAAGGATAATTAGCTGCTGCTTCTATCGACATTTGTACAGTTGGCAGCGATCGCCTTTCCCTCTAAATTTGGGGTGCCAACCGCCGATTAAACCGAACTTAATCGTTCGGCTATTACTCCCTAAAACTGTCTCTGGAAACCTTCTTAAATCCGGTCATTCCTTCAACAAATAACTATAATAGGATATGTAAGACAGGGGGCCTTAATGGTTTCGACAGGTTGGCGAACGCTGCCCCGTGATTCAGGTCGAGAGTGAGTCTTCTCTCGTTAATACTGGACTCAAAAAAAAGTAACTGCGAAAAACAACATCGTAGCATTCGCTCGTCAGGCAGCTGTCGTTGCCTAAAAACCTCATCTTAGGTTTCTGAGCGTCTGTAGTCTGACTCCGTTAAGGGCTACAGAACAACCCCAACGGATGCGATAGCAAGTCGTCTCTGGTAGATTTGCTAGCTAAGACCTCATCAGAGAATCCTGTCATCCGGGATAATGGATGGTTCCCGCCTTGAGGGTTAGATAGGCTAAGCCTGTGAATGAGCGATAGGTTAATACCCAATTTGGACACGGGTTCGATTCCCGTAGGCTCCACTTCTAATTACTTTTTAAAACCACCTTCTACCCAAAAGTACAAGGTGGTTTTTGCTTTTAATAAATTTAGTTTTAATTATTTTAGGTTAATCGTTTAGAGTCAACTTTCCTGGAAAGCAGATCTAATAACACTTTTGCGTGTTGGTGTCCATTCTTCGACGGAAATCTCAATAGACTTTGACTTGACACTTTGTTATATATTGCTTAATCTGTCATTAACTTATTCTTAATCATTTTGACGCGGGACTTTTACCAAAACACGAGCGTAACCTCGTGCCATTTGTGCTGGATATCGCGATCGCTAGCCGAGAAATCCCGTACACTTCCTGCTTTTTAATCGCCCATTATCACTCAAATAGCACTTTAAAAATTCGGGAAATTTTTCAACTCTCCGTTTCACCAAGCTTAAATTTTTTAAGAGAGGTTTCAAAATGCAGTTTTTCATCTCTCCAAAGAAAGCTAGGAGATTTCTGATTTTCGCAGTCATAGGGTTCATCTTTGCCAGCCTTGCCAGTCAGTTAACAAGGCACTTCTTATACCAGCAAGGTTATAAGCTCTTATGGTTGAATAAAGTAGTAGAGTTATTCAACGTCGATCGCGAGAAAAATTTTCCAGCATTGTTTTCAGCATCGCTGTTATTACTTTGTTCAATTTTGCTAGCGGTTATTACCTACGCGAAGAAAACTGAAAGCGATCGCTATACCTTCCACTGGGGCGCTCTGTCGGTTCTTTTTCTCTTTCTATCAGCAGACGAATGGCTAAGTTTCCATGAAAAGACGATTGAGCCACTTCGAGATACATTCAAAGCTACCGGATTTTTATACTATACTTGGGTACTTTTCGGCATCGCTTTTGTCGTTCTTACCTTAATATTCTTTTTAAGATTCCTTGCTCATCTTCCCGCAAAGATACGGCGTTTATTTCTGATTGCCGGAACTTTCTTTGTTGGAGGGTCGATTGGCATGGAGTTAGTGAGTGGATTTTACGTATATCACTATGGTCGTTTAATTTGGGGAGCCACTTCAACCAAGCAGACAATACAGGCGATTGGATATATGCTGATGTCAAGCTTGGAAGAGTGCTTGGAGATGGTCGGTGTTGTTCTCTTTATCTATGCAGTGATGTCTTACATGAGTTCCTATGTCAAAGAAGTGCAAATCCGCATTGAGGAGGAAACACCGACGGTTCCCTTAATGAAGTACCCAGAAAAAGTTTAAATCTCAATTTACCCAGCTTTTGATTCTGGTGCCGACTCAGCCTCTAAAGAGGCTAGTTTCGCCTTGCTGTGATGCCGCATAGATTCTCCCACCGTAACGTTTAACTGATCGCCAATCAGCAGTACTAGAGAACTCATATACAGCCATAGCATTAAAACAATAACGGCACCTACTGCACCATAGGCTTTGTTGTAATTACCAAAGTTAGAGACGTAAAGCCGAAACAAAGCTGATATAATCGCCCAGGATACAGCCGCTACCATTGCTCCTGGCATAATCGGGGTTCCAGCAACCCAGCGGCTAGGACCATAGCGATAGATAAAAGCAAAGGCTGAGGCGACAATGCCTAATGCCAAAGGCCAGCTAAAAAGCCGCCAAATACTTAACAATTCCAATAATCCACTTTGGCTGATTAATAGCTTCACAATCAGGTCGCTAATAAATACTAAAAAGGAAGCAATAATCAGCAGGACAATGGTACCAATTGTTAGAGCGATAGAAATTAATTTGGCTTTCCAAAAGGGTCGGGTTTGTTCTAGCGGAATCTGATGGATTTGATCGAGAGCGGTCATGGCGGCACTCAGCGCCCCAGAAGACGCCCAAATAGCTGCAACAAAACTGAGGGAAAACAGCCCTTGATTTTGCGATTGACTGATTTCGCGGGCAAAACCTTCAATAAGGAAAAGAGCTTCTTGAGGAGCAATTTCACTCAATTGCTTAGCTAACCCTTCAAAAGTGTCTGATGAGGATTGAAACAGGCCAATTGCGGTCAAGATTGCCAAAATGGCTGGAAACAAAGCTAACATGGCGTTGTAGGCCATTTCTGCCGAAAGTCCTGTTAACCGCCGTTGGGCTACGCGCTGGAAGGTTTTCTTTAAAGTCGCCCAGCTGAGATGTCGAAAGAAACGGAAAAAACGGATTGAGGAGCCTCTAAGAGCAGCATAGGCTAAGAACGAGCGCATTATTGTTTGATTCCGTATACAACGTTTTCTATACTGTGCCAAATCAACTACTAAGGTTACAGGGGTTTTGTAAAACTATCGATAGTGTGTATGACAAATCGGCAAATTTTGTTAAAAATTGATCGTTGTAACCGATGAGGAGTCGTTATTAATGGCCCACGAGGTAGCGCAGTGGTTGGCTGAAATTAAGACCCTGAAACAGCAGCTAGCAGAGTTAGAGCGCGATCGCGATGCGGCTTTGGAAAGTGCGGCAAACTGGCGTCAACTGTATAACACAGAAGCGCAGCAACGCCGAACTGAGGCAAAGCTAGCTCAACAACAGATTGAAAAGCTCAAAAGTCAACTACGGCAACTCCAGAGTTCACCGCAACCCACAGAGGACAACCCGGGTGCTGTGGAGGCGATTCGTGCAGAAGTAGAACAACTAGAAAATTTGGAGGAGTTGAAAGCGAAACTAACCGAGGCGATGGTTGAGCGCGATCGCCTTACCCAGGCTTTAAAATCTGAGCAGACCAATCATGCACAAACCCGCAGAAGTTTAACGACTGCGATTGGGGATACCCTCGATCGACTTAGTCGGGAGCGCATAACCCGCCAACCAGCGGCATCAGGCCAATCAGCTCCGCGCGGTCAGTGGGTAGGAGTAAGTACTCAAGCTAGCAAAAACAATAAACAAACCCCTCCGTCTTCACAAGAAGAGGAGGGGCGCAATCCCGGCTCAAAAGCTTAAAAGGTGTAAAGTTCCCTCCTTAACCACCGCAATAAGGAAGGTTTGGAGGGAGCGCACACTTCAGAAATAATCTAATGAAACTGAGCCTAACTACTCAAAATCCCATTACCTGAGCCACGGTCGCTAAATCTGGCTCAATTCCCTGTTTAAACGAATTTTCGCTATGTTTAATTGCCGTATCTGGGTCTTTTAAACCATTCCCAGTCAGGACGCACACTACGGTAGCGCCTGCGGGAACTTGATCTTTTACTTTCAGAAGTCCAGCGACGGAAGCCGCACTAGCCGGTTCGCAGAAAATGCCTTCTTCGGATGCCAAGAGACGATAGGCTTCTAGAATTTCGGCATCTGTTACCGCATTGAACTGACCCATGCTGGCTTGTTGCGTAGCGATCGCCCGTTCCCAGTTAGCAGGATTACCGATGCGAATAGCGGTTGCCAGGGTTTCTGGATTCGGCACTGCCTGACCTGTAACCAGGGGAGATGCGCCAGACGCTTGGAATCCCATCATTCGGGGCAAGCGATCGCATTTCCCTTCCTGATGGTATTGACAAAATCCCATCCAGTATGCTGTGATATTTCCGGCATTCCCTACGGGGATGCACAGCCAATCGGGAGCATTTCCTAACGCTTCTACCACTTCAAAAGCAGCAGTTTTTTGTCCTTCTAAGCGATAGGGATTTACCGAGTTCACCAGCGTGACGGGGTAATTTTCTGCCATCTCCCGTACAATTTCAAGCGCCCGGTCAAAATTTCCTTTAATTGCCAAAACTTCCGCCCCATACAGCAACGCCTGAGCTAACTTGCCTAGCGCCACGTAACCATCGGGAATCAATACAAACGCTCGCATTCCGCCCCGACGGGCATAGGCAGCAGCAGCGGCTGAAGTGTTGCCGGTACTGGCGCAAATGACGGCTTTGGCACCAGCTTCCTTTGCTTTAGAAATTGCCATCGTCATCCCCCGGTCTTTAAAGCTACCAGTGGGATTGAGACCGTCATACTTCACCAACACGCGCACCTGTTTACCCACAATCTGAGAGATCGCGGGAACCGGGATCAATGGAGTATTGCCCTCCAGCAGTGTTACGACTGGCGTTGTGTCCGTCACCGGCAGATATTGCCGATATGCCTCAATCAGTCCAGGCCAGGACTGCCGTCCAACAGGGTTACTTAGGGCAGGAGAATTCGCAGCAGATACAGTTAAAGCCACAGGAGTCAGAGAGGGGAAAGGGATTGCCAAAGTGGGTTCGCTCCAGAGTTTGTCTATAAAAAACCGACCCTTGAACTAAACCCACTCTTCTCAAAATGGAGAGGGGAGACGGGGAGAAGTTCACCCCTGTCATTTATTCTCTCTCCTTCAACAGAAGCTAGAAGAAATTTTCGTTTTCTACGCTACTTTAATTGCGGATTTCTTCAGGCTTTTGCCTTCTGACTTCTGTGTTCTCGCTTTTCACTTCTGGTTTGGGACGCTTAATCAGCTTTGGCTTAGTAGAGATTCCCCGATCGTCCATTGGTGTCTCTTGTTCGCTGGACATCCAAGAGGGACGAGTTTGGTCGTACACCATTTGTAGTGCTGCTGCCGCGATCGCATGGGCGTCGTATTCTTCACTCAATTGCGCCACGACAGGCAAGAATGAAGCCATGCGCTCTCCGCTCAATACTTCGCGTACTTGAGCTTGCAGTTTTTCCAGACGTCGTCCTTCGATCTCCGCCCGTGTGGGAATTTGGACGATTTTCAGGGTTTGTCGGACTTTGCGCTCAATTAGCACCAATTTCCGACGATCCATCGGTTGAATCAGGGAAATGGCTGTTCCTGCGTTACCAGCGCGACCTGTACGCCCGATCCGGTGGATGTAGCTTTCCACGCTATCTGGCAGATCGTAGTTAATCACATGGCTCAGGTGGTCAACGTCTAAACCCCGCGCCGCAATATCGGTGGCGACTACCCAGCGCACTTGGTGTTGGCGGAACCTCATCAGCAGCCGTTCCCGGGCTTGTTGATTGAGGTCGCCGTGGTACTCGTCTACACTGTGACCGGCAGCTTGCAGTTGGTTGGTCAGTTCTGCGGCTGTCTTGCGTGTCCGCACAAAGATTAGGGCAGATTCGGGATCTTCTAGTTCTAGGATGGGCAGCAAGGCGCGAGATTTTGACCAGCCGCGGGGCACCATGTACACCACCTGGTTAATCCGGGAGGGAGCGGCTTTGGGCTGCTCCACAGAGACGTTCATTGGCGATCGCAAGAACTTCGCAATCAATTTTTGAATGGTCGGCGGCATTGTCGCCGAGAAAAATGCCGTCTGACGTTCGGTGGGGACTTGCTTGAGGATGGTTTCTACATCATCAATAAAGCCCATGCTCAACATTTCATCGGCTTCATCTAATACCAGCCAGTTGACTTGATCGAGCTTAAGCTCTCCCCGGTTGAGCAAATCAATCACCCGTCCTGGGGTTCCAACTACGATCTGAACGCCCTGTCTGAGGCGCTGGATCTGCCGGTCGATAGCTTGACCGCCATATACTGTCAGCACGCCCAACCGCCGCTCGTTGCTAAAGCTGCGAATTGCCAGAGCAACTTGCTGAGCTAATTCCCGCGTCGGTGTCAAAATCAGCGATTGGACTGCGGGATTTTTAATGTCGATCCGTTCCAAAATCGGCAGCGAAAAAGCCGCTGTTTTGCCGGTTCCAGTTTGGGATTGTCCCACCACATCCCGACCAGCCAACAGATGAGGAATGGCTTGGGATTGAATTTGTGTGGGCGCAGTGAAGCCTAGTTTTTCTAGTTGCTGAATGCGAGCTTCTGAAAGGCCTAGGCTTGTGAACGAAAGGGTCATAATTTGTTGTTAGTTGTTAGTGTTCGAGAATTGTGAATTGCGAAGTATGAAGTTTTTAAGTATGAAGTTTGAAGTATGAATTAATATTTGCCTTGGTTCTTCAGCCTTCATTCTTGAGTTGTCATTCTTCATGCTTCGGGCTTGGCGACATGACCATACAGGTCGTAGATGTCAGTGCTTGTAATTTCCACCGATGCTATAGAACCTAATGGGACGTCGCCTTGGACGTAGACTAATCCGTCTACCTCCGGAGAAAATCGGGCAGATCGACCGATTAATTCCCCAGTTTCTGGATGTTCTTGCTCAATCAAGACATCAACCATCTTGCCGACACAAGCTTGATTTTTTCTCAAGGAAATTGGCTGCTGAACTTCCATCAAGGCATCCCTACGGATATCCATGACTTCTTGGGGCAGTTGATTGGGCAAGGTGAAGGCAGGGGTGCCTTCTTCTGGAGAAAAAGTAAACACACCTACATGGTCAAATTCATGGCGCTGGACGAACTGTAGCAAGTGTGCAAAATGCTCTTCCGTTTCGCCAGGGAACCCGACAATGAAAGTGGTTCGCAGTACAGCATCAGGCAGAGCTGTTTTAATCCGCTCAATAATTTGGTCGTTTACCTGTCCCTGCCAAGGTCGGTTCATGGCGCGGAGAATTTCCGGGTGGGAGTGCTGTAACGGCAAATCCAAATAAGGCAATACGTTAGGAGTCTCCTGAATTGCTTCGATGACGGCTGGTGTTAAGCCTGTGGGATAGGCATAGTGCATCCGAATCCACGGAATGTTAACCTTTCCCAACTCCCGTAGAAGTTCCGCCAGTTTTGGCTTCCCGTAAATATCCAGACCGTAGTTGGTAGTGATCTGGGAGATGAGAATTAACTCTTGGACTCCTTCCGAGGCTAGCTGATGGGCTTCGGCGACGATGGATTCAATGGAGCGTGATCGCTGATTTCCCCGGAGATGGGGAATAATGCAGAACGCGCAGCGGTAATCACATCCTTCCGCTACCCGCAGGTACGCGACACCTTCCGATGTCGTGCGGTAGCGAGGCGTTGTTTCATCGGCTATGTAGGTCGGCAGCTCTGAAACTTGCTTGACCCGTTCACCGCCTTCCACTCGTTGAACCACATCGACGATTTGGTGATAATCGCCGGTGCCCACCACGGCAACTGCTTCTGGCAATTCATCCAGCAGCTGCTCCTGGAAGTGCTGCGCCATGCAGCCTGTGATTACAATCTTTTTGTTCGCTTCCGCCAGTTCTACTAAGGTGCGGACAGACTCTGTCCTTGCAGCCTCAATAAAACTACATGTATTAACTATAACATATTCTGCTAATTCTTCATTACTGTCTACCTGGTACCCTGCCTGTACCAACAGACCTAACATATGTTCGGTATCAATACGGTTTTTTTCGCAGCCCAAGTGAGAAATTGCAATTGTTGGCTTATTGCCCATGCGGTTTAGATACGGCTAAAGAAATTCTGTTAGAAGCTGAAGCCAAAATATTATACCCTATTCTTGGCACAGCAGTGTATTACCCAGTGGGACGTGAGTGTCAAACTGGGAGGATCGGGTTTGGGTATGAAGATAGGAGTTGAGTCGTTGAAGAATCTATCTTCCACTCACCAACCAGAGTAGGGAACTGGATAGTGGTATCTACCCCTGTCTCCATTCTAGATAAAATTCTAGAATGGCATCATCCAAGATGCGATTCATTTCACTGCTATTTTTGCTGCTTGGAGGAGAAGAACCGACAGGTGTAGCAAGAATTCGCCGGTGTTTTCAGGTAGACAAGTGGACTTAAATCAAATCTTCAAGACACCGAATCCCATCATTGGCGTGGTTCATCTTCTGCCGCTGCCGACATCTCCCCGCTGGGGAGGTAGCCTGAAAGCGGTTATCGATCGAGCTGAGCAGGAAGCGACCGCGCTATCTGCTGGAGGCGTGAACGGCATTATTGTGGAAAATTTCTTTGACGCCCCTTTTAGTAAAAACCAGGTAGATCCAGCGGTCGTTAGTGCAATGACACTGATTATCCAGCGGCTCATGAACTTGGTGACGTTACCTGTAGGCATTAATGTATTACGCAATGATGCCCATAGCGCGATCGCAATTGCATCCTGCGTCCACGCTCAGTTTATCCGCGTCAACGTCCTCACCGGGGTCATGGCAACTGACCAAGGGCTGATTGAGGGCGAGGCGCATCAATTGCTCCGTTACCGTCGGGAATTGGGCAGTAATGTAAAAATTTTGGCAGATGTCTTAGTCAAGCACGGTCGCCCTTTAGGTTCCCCGAATCTGACCACAGCAGTGCAAGAGACGATTGAGCGGGGTTTGGCAGATGGCGTCATTTTAAGTGGCTGGGCGACGGGTAGCCCTCCGAGTCTAGAAGACTTGGAACTAGCAACCGCCGCTGCCAACGGGACGCCCGTATTTATCGGCAGTGGTGCCAACTGGGAAAATATTTCTACGCTGATGCAAGCCGCAGATGGCGTGATTGTTTCCAGCTCTCTCAAGCGCCACGGGCGGATCGAGCAGCCCATTGACCCGATCCGGGTCAGCCAATTTGTGGAAGCAACCCGACGCAGCTTTGCGACCAAAGCGGAACCCAAGCCAGTTTCTTCGGTCACTTATTAGTTGTTAGTTGCAGTTGTTAGTTGTTAGTTTTTAGTTGTTGGTTTTCTAAATTAACTCCAAAAAACTAACATCTCAAAACTTTTTACTGAGTTCTCTAACCTGCGATAATTTCGCGCTTCAGGTTTCTATCTCACTTCTCAGCCCTCCTACCTCAGTTCTGACATGAGCCGCCGACGTTCTACTCCCTGGATTCATCGCTGGTCGCGTCTGCTGATTGCGGCGATCGCTATTTTAGGTGCCTTAGTGACAGGCTATCTAACCGTAGTCAAGCTAACAGGAGGCTCTGCTGCCTGTCCCACCAGCGGTTGCAATCAAGTCCTCTCCAGCCCCTACGCCACCGTATTTGGTGTTCCCTTAACTTTGTTTGGCTTGCTGGCTTATGTCAGCATGGTCGCTTTTGCCCTCGCTCCAATGGCAGCCAACCCAGTTGAAAAAAAAGACCTGCATTCTCAACTAGAAAACTGGACATGGTTGCTATTATTTGCCGGTGGCACCGCTATGACGGTTTTCAGCGGCTACTTGATGTATCTACTGGCATTTGAAATCAAAGCCGTTTGTCTCTACTGTCTTGCCTCCGCTTTCTTCTCCCTTAGCTTGTTAGTGCTGACCTTGATCGGTCGCGCTTGGGAGGACTGGGGACAACTCTTTTTTACCGGGATCGTCGTGGCAATGGTAGCCCTAGTTAGCACTCTGGGCGTCTATGCCACTGTGAAGTCACCAGTTGCTTCAGGGGGTGGCTCTGCCACCACCGGATCGCAAACATTTCCCATTACCACCGTCTCTAGCTCCGCAGAAGTTGCTTTAGCGAAACATCTTGAAGCGGCAGGAGCAAAGATGTACGGCGCTTTCTGGTGTTCTCACTGCCACGATCAAAAGCAATTGTTTGGGAAAGAGGCATTCAGCCAAGTCAATTACGTTGAGTGTGCCGATCCCAATGCTCCACAAAAGCAGGCGGAAATCTGCCAAAAAGCGGGAATTCAAAGCTACCCCAGCTGGGAAGTCAACGGTAAATTGGTCGATCCAGGTGTGAAATCTTTAGAGACACTGGCTGATTTAACGGGTTATACAGGACCTCGCAACTTTCAGAACTCCTTGCCGGGACTTTAAATTTGGGTGCCATAGAAAATAGCGATGTCACCCGAAACGGAAAAAAAGATATTTGCCGTAGAATTATTTGGTCTTTTCAGCAGTTGCTAAAATTAAAACCGAATACTTCTACGGCAAAATCTTTGGCATGATGGGGTATCGTTTCATCATCCAATTATTTAGCACTTTACGGATAGCCAAAACAGCGACAACGCTGCTGTCTTAGTATTGAAGAAAGGATAATCAGCAACTCTGATTTTGAAAAAGTCTCTCATTGACCAGACTTAAAGTTTGCACCGAGCCATCTACACATACTGAGGAAAGTTGTATCACGATGGTGTATACAACAAAATTGTTTGGATAACCCTGCAACCAGGTCGATGGTAAAAAAAAGTATATGGACAAGATTGAAGCAACAGCTTCAACAAGAGCGCCGAGTACCAATCGCTTCGTCGGCTGTTGCAAGCTGCATCATTATCCTGCGGATGGCTGGACTGTTTCAATCCTGGGAGTTGGCAGCCTTAGACCAGATGTTTCTTTTGCGTTCTTCAGAACCAATAGACGAGCGCGTGGTAATTGTCGAAATTAACGAAAAAGACTTAAAGCACGTAGGACAATGGCCCATTCCTGACGCAGTCATGGCAACTTTAGTACAAAAACTAAATGCCTTTGAGCCACGAGCGATTGGTCTGGATATTTATCGCGATCTCCCAGTACCACCCGGTCATGTAGAATTCATCAAAGCTGTTCAAACGATCCCTAACTTGATCGGAATTGAACTATTGAAGACTGAAAAAAGCTTGGGTGTTCCACCATCCCCAGTACTAAACCGTCTCCAGCAAGTTGGTTTTAATAA
This sequence comes from Trichocoleus sp. ST-U2, assembly GCF_039961875.1. Taxonomy (NCBI): domain Bacteria; kingdom Bacillati; phylum Cyanobacteriota; class Cyanophyceae; order Leptolyngbyales; family Trichocoleusaceae; genus Trichocoleus; species Trichocoleus sp. ST-U2. Next base: position 57,188 of record NZ_JAMPJY010000033.1, read on the forward strand.
TGTGGTCGTTGATGCTGATGGTAAGGTGCGCCGTAGCTTTTTATATGCACACGTAGATAACAAACTACATACAAGTTTTGCGCTCCAGTTGGCGTTGATTTATTTGAAGGAAAAGGGAATTACTCCGAGTCCGTCGCGCGTGAACCCCGATTACCTACAGCTAGGTAGGGGTGTCTTCCCAGTTTTTAAATCAAATGATGGGGCTTATGTGACGGCTAATGCCCAGGGTTATCAAATATTAGCCAACTTTAAGCAACCCAATAGCTTTCAGATTGTTTCAATGGTAGATGTTCTGGAAAACCGGGTACAACCAAGCCTTCTACGCGATCGCATTGTGTTGATTGGTTCAACCGCACCCAGCCTCCAGGATTTTTTCTACACCCCTTACAGTAGCCGTCTCAACCAAGGCGCACAAAGGATTTCAGGTGTCGAACTCCAAGCCAATTTTACCAGTGCGCTCCTGAGCGCTGCTCTGGACGGACGTTCCTTAATCAACATCTGGCCCGATCTCGTGGAAGCCTTGTGGATTTTGGTTTGGTCCTGGATAGGTGCCTATATTAGTTGGCGATTGCGTCTCCCTAGAAAGTCTGGTCTCAGTATTTTAGCGGCTGGGGCTGGATTGCTCGGTATTTCCTACCTGGCCTTTCTCTTCGGTTGGTGGATACCGCTGATTCCTCCACTCCTGGGGCTTGTAGGGTCTGCGATCGCGATCGTGAGTCATCTGGCTTATTTGGAGGAGGAGTTAAAACGCTCTAAAGAGTTTTTGCAGAAGGTGATTAACACCATCCCCGATCCAATTTTTGTCAAAGACAAAGAACATCGTTGGATTATTTTAAATCAGGCATATTGCAAATTTATTGGTTATCCCCTAGAAACTTTACTTAAAAAGTCTGCTTATGAGTTTTTTCCTAAACATGAGGCTGAAGTTTTTTGGCAGAACAATGAGCAAGTTTTACAAGGTGGTGAGGAGCAAGAAAATGAAGAAGAATTTACGGATATCTTTGGTACAACTCACCTAATCGCTACCAAGCGATCGCTCCACAAAGATGCTGCCGGTAATATTTTTTTAGTTGGTGTCATCCGAGATATCACTGAACGCAAGCGGATAGAAGAAGAGTTGAAACGAACGGCAGAAGAGTTAATCCGTTCTAACGCCGAATTAAAGCTTTCAGAAGACCAGATGCGTCATCTGGCTTATCACGATCCACTGACTGGTCTACCTAACCGTAAACAATTCTATGAACGCATGGTTCAAGCTCTAGAATGGGGTAGTAGTAATAACCAGTTGTTTGCTCTTTTGTTTCTTGATCTGGATGGCTTTAAGCAGGTTAATGACACCCTCGGACATGACATGGGCGACCTGCTGTTACGGATGGTCGCTCAACGACTCACGGGTTGCTTGCGCGGCAGCGATACCGTCTCGCGTTTGGGTGGTGACGAATTTACAGTAATTTTACCTGCAATTAGTAGAGTTCAAGATGCTGCCAGAGTTGCAGAAAAGACTTTATCAACCCTATCTCAGCCTTTCATTCTCAACGGACAAACTATCTTCGTAACTGTCAGTATTGGTATTAGCATTTATCCTTTTAATGGGAACACTGTAGATACCTTAATTAAAAATGCAGACTCTGCTATGTATCGTGCTAAAGAACAGGGTCGCAATCGATTTCAATTCTTCTGATACTATTTTCTTGAGGAGTTGAAGTTTACTCGTTGTTAATTAATAAAAATGCCCTTGCTCATTAGTTATGAAACAGTTACTATTAAAGAATAACGAATTCATTAATCAATAAAGAAATTTAAAATTACTCGTAGTCTTTCTAAAAATATTGCTTTGACAACCGTAGATGACCTCTACAACCGGGCAACCCTGTTCAGTCTATGATCTATCCTGTTCAGGGGTGCTTTTGCCTTCATGGAAGGGACGTTCGCAGCCCGTTTTGATTTTGACTGGAGAATATTTAGAATCGCCCAGTCGGGTGAATGCACCCAAAGAAATAGTTGCAACGATAGGAATACAAGCTTCTGTTCTTCCCCAGCGATTTTAGAAACAGAAGCGATCGCCTCTAGTTGAACTGATTTCACGAGGTGTTCAAGATGAACGCAATTCCAACTTCTATGCGGATCGAGACCCACAACATTCTCGATGCAAGCGTTTATAGATTGAGCTAAAGGAGGAAAAGATGAATCCAACAGCAACCATTATTGAACCTGACAATCAAAAAACTCAACTCCTCAACCCTATTCAACGACCTGAGATTACCCATAGTCTTTCTGAAAATGTCGTTTTGACAACCGTAGACGATTTTTACAACTGGGCACGCCTCTCCAGCTTGTGGCCTATGATGTTTGGGACTGCCTGCTGTTTTATTGAAATGATGGGGATGTTTGCAGCCCGTTTTGATTTTGACAGATTTGGCTTGAAACCTTGGGCAAGTCCTCGTCAAGCTGACTTGATGATTACCGCAGGCACCATCACTATGAAAATGGCTCCAACATTGGTGCGCCTCTACGAACAAATGCCAGAACCCAAGTACGTCATTGCAATGGGTGCTTGCACGATTACCGGTGGTATGTTTAGCGCAGACTCACCAACAGCGGTGCGAGGAGTCGATAAGTTGATTCCGGTCGATGTTTATCTGCCGGGTTGTCCTCCCAGACCAGAAGCCGTGATTGATGCAATTATTAAACTGCGGAAGAAAATTGCCAATGACTCGATGCAAGAGCGAGATATTATTGCTCAGACTCATCGATACCACAGCATTCGTCACCAGATGAAGGCAGTTTCGCCAGCTGTTACGGGTGAATATTTAGAGTCCCCCAGTCGGGTGAATGCACCCAAAGAATTAGTTGCAACGATGGAAATGCAAGCCTCTATTCTTTCCCAGCCGATTTTAGAAACAGAAGCGATCGCCTCTAGTTGAACTGATTTCAAGAGGTGTTTAAGATGAACACAATTCCAACTTCTGTGCAGACCGAGACACCCGCCACGACCCACGACATTCTCGATGTACACCAAACACACTGTTGCATTGTCGGTGGAGGACCTGCGGGGGCTGTCCTAGCGCTTCTCGTAGCCCGTCAAGGCATCCCGGTGATGTTGCTGGAGGTACACAAGGATTTTGACCGCGATTTTCGGGGAGACACACTTCATCCATCGGTGATGGAAATCATGGATGAACTCGGTTTGGCGGATCGCTTGTTGCAGATGCGTCACACAAAGGTTCCTAGCCTTACCCTGATGACAACTGAGGGGCCGATTCGATTTGTTGACCTCAGTCATTTGAAGACGAAGTACCCCTATATCACCATGCTTCCGCAGGTACATTTCCTGGAATTCATCACAGAAGAAGCGAAACGTTATCCAAATTTTCAGCTAGTGATGGGGGCGAACGTCCAGGAGTTGATTGAGGAACACGGAGTTATCCAGGGTGTACGCTACCGGGGAAATGGTGGCTGGCATGAAGTGCGAAGTCAAGTGACCATCGGTGCAGACGGACGCTTCTCTCGCATCCGCCAATTAGCCGGGATGGAACCGATCAAGACTTCACCACCAATGGATGTGCTTTGGTTCCGCTTGTCTCGCAAAGCTGACGATCCCGAAGAGACAATGGGGCGCGTTGCTGGCGGTCGCCTTTTGGTTCTGCTGAACCGCTTTGATTATTGGCAGGTTGGTTATGTGATTCCTAAGGGTAGCTATCAACAGTTGCGGGAAGCGGGTTTAGAAACTTTGCGTCAGTCTGTAGCTGAGACATCACCCCTGTTTGCAGACCGGATGCAAGAATTACATGATTGGAGTCAAGTAGCGCTGCTTACCGTCGAGTCAAGTCGCGTCAAGCGTTGGTATCGCCCTGGTTTGCTGCTGATTGGTGATGCGGCTCACGTCATGTCGCCAGTTGGTGGAGTTGGCATTAACTACGCGATTCAGGATGCCGTGGTCGCGGCAAATGTGCTGAGTGAGCCGCTGAAAAAAGGACAGGTGCAAGAAAGCGACTTGGCAAAAGTACAGCGCCAGCGGGAGTTGCCGACGCGGATTATCCAAGCGTTCCAGTCTTTGGTTCAGCAGCGGGTTATTGCGAGGGCGATTGATTCAACGCAGACATTTAAGCCGCCATTCTTGCTTCGTTTACCGATTTTGCGCGACATCCCAGCGCGTTTGATTGCTTTTGGTGTTTGGCCCGTTCGCATCAAGAAAAGCTTAGAAGCAACTTAACTTGAATCGCACTGTTTAAAGACTTGTAGCGATGTACAGCTCTTTTTTAAAGGCGTTAGGGAGATTTCTTGCGGGCAAGTCGTAAAACGGTATTAGCGTGCAAAGGGTGTCAACTGGAAAGCTTGGGTTTTGCCCTGATAAGTACCGATGCCGACAATGACTCCGCGATCGCTAATGTCGGTAGCACTGGTTAAATTCCAACCCGAATCAGCCGGAATGACGTGATTCAGGTCAATCATTTTATCGCCGCTGTAAAGGAAGGCGCGAGGGATGCGGCTGGCATTCTCTGCTTCACCGACTACTTGCCCAAGATTGTTGATACTGTTAGCAATGCTGCTTTGTCCGCCTAAGGTGCCGAGATTTGTCATTTTGCCATTGTTGTAGAGGAAGGCTTGAGGTTGATGATTCGCGGTGTCTGCCACACCAACTATCTGACCTTGGTTGTTAATACTGTTAGCGGTGCTGCTTTGTCCGCCTAACGTACCGAGGTCAGTTTTTTGACCGCCGCTGTAGAGGAAAGCTTTGGGAATGCGATCGCGATTCTCTGCGGAACCAACGACTTGCCCGTTTTCATTGATGTCATTCGCGTAGCTATTCGCGCCCCCGAAGGTGCCGAGGTCAATCTTCTTGCCCTCGCTGTACAGGAAGGCGTGCGCTTGCGCGTTGCGAGTATCAGCAAACCCGACAACCTGACCTTTACCATTGATACTTCTAGCATCGCTGCTTTTACCCCCAAGGGTGCCGAGGTCAATTGTCTTGCCATTTTTGTACAAAAAGGCGCGATAGTTGTCATCAGTAAAGGTCATTACACCGACGATTTCCCCGTTCTCATTGATACTCGTAGCGGCGTTGTAGCGGCTATCCAGACTATTGATTTCGGTCATGTTGCCATCACGATAGATGAAGGCCTTTTGGGTACTATCGTTCGGGTTAAAAAAGCCAACCACTTGACCGTTGTTATTAATTTTTTTGGCAACGCTGGCACGGCTATTGAGGGTATCAAGATTGGCGATGTTGTAGCGTTGATTTACAGGAATTTGTGTCTGCGATTGCTGTGCCTTGCCTGATGACTCAAGGGTAACGCGGACAGCAAAAATTAATCCACCGAGTGCTGTAATAATACCTAAAATAGCGATCGCTTTATGAGTGAAATTCATTATTCCGCGATACCTGAAAAATCCAAGAGAAAGGCAAATATTGGTTGTGCCTGTTCTCCTCGACTAGCGATCGCTCGCGATAGTTGCTAATTCGATCGGAATCCCCCAATCGGATTAGTCATTTCTACTGGTATCCCGCTGCTTGCAACGTGAACAACCGCGCGTAGCGTCCTCCAGCTTTCAATAACTCCTCGTGACTTCCTTGTTCTATCACCTTTCCGGCTTCCAAAACTACAATCTTGTCAGCCATTCGCACCGTTGAGAAGCGGTGGGAAATGAGGAGAACCATCTGATTTTTTGTCACCGTCCGAAAGCGATCAAAAATCATCACTTCCGCTTCTGCGTCCATCGCCGCCGTTGGTTCATCCAATACCAAGATATCTGCTTTCGTTCGCATAAAAGCGCGAGAAAGGGCGATTTTTTGCCACTGACCGCCAGAAAGTTCCGTTCCTCCTTTAAACCATCGTCCTAACTGAGTCTGAAACCCGTCTGTCATCGTTTCGATAAAAGGTTTCGCCATGCCTTTTTCTGAGGCAATTTCCCAGTGTTTTTCGTCTTCTAAGTGGTTGACATCCCCAACACCGACATTCTCTCCTACCTTGAACTGGTAGCGAACGAAGTTCTGGAAAATCACGCCTATCCGTCGGTGCAGCACTTCAATGTCCCATTCCGGCAAATCCAAGCCATCAAGTAAGATGCGCCCAGAATCGGGGGCGTACAATCGAGTTAAAAGTTTAATCAGCGTGGTTTTTCCAGACCCGTTCTCTCCGACAATCGCTAGTTTTTCTCCTGGTTTCAGGTGTAACGAGACTCCATTTAAGGCGGGTTGAGGGCTTCCTGGGTAGGTAAAATAGACATTCTCAAAACGCACCCCATCATTCGGAAGTACACCCTGAGCTGCCATCCCCCAAGTTTTGGGGATGTCTTGTTCTAGAAACTCGTAGAGGTTGGAGAGATACAGGTTGTCTTCATACATTCCCCCAATGGAAGTGAGGGCGGCGGAGAAGGTAGACTGTCCTTGCCGAAACACCATCAAGTACATCGTCATGTCGCCGAGAGAAATCCGACCCGCGATCGCTTCTAGGACAATCCAGGCGTAGGCGACATAGAAGGCGGCGGTACTCAAACTTCCCAGCAAGTAACCCCAGAATCCTCGTCGTAAGGTTAAATCCCGGTCTTCGCCGTATAGTCGTGAGAAGATGTCTTGATAGCGTTGCAGCAACATCGGCCCCAACTGATACAGTTTCACCTCTTTGGCATAATCTTCCCGCGCAATCAGTGTTTCCAGGTAGTGTTGTTGGCGGGTTTCCGGCGATCGCCAGCGGAACAAGCGAAAAGCTTCCCCAGAAAAGCGCGTTTCGGCGATAAAGGCAGGTAAGGCGGCTACAACCAGGACTACCACTGCCCAAATCGAGAATTGCAGCAGCAAACCGCCGTAGGTGACCAGCGACAGACCACTCTGAATTAAGCTGAAAGTCCGGCTGACTAGCGATAAGGGACGGCTGGATGCTTCCATCCGCGCCCGATTCATCTTGTCGTAAAACTCGGAATCCTCAAAATGCGTGAGGTTGAGTGTAAGTGCCTTTTCCAAAATTAAGACATTCACCCTTTGACCCAGCAACACTCGCAGCAAGGACTGACAAACGGATAGACCTCTTTGACTACCTGCCAGCAACAGGACAGCGATCGCTTCTAATCCTACATAACCTAACGCTGTCCAGCGATCGCTTTGCAAGCCGGTTTGAGAAGCCAAAACTACCCCATCGACGATTAACTTGCTGACATAAGCAACAGCCCCTGGTAGCAAACCGGCGAATAAGGTGAAAGCGGCAAGAACGATCGTGAGAATGCGGCTGGTAGTCCAGACTAAACTAATCGCGCGATCGCTATATCGGAAAACTGCTAAAGATTGGCGTAAACGTTGCCCAATCAATCTGAAGAGATTAAATTTCTGACGACTCATAATCTATTTATAACGTCGTCTAGGTATCAGAACGAGCAACGGCAATCGTCCCTAGAGGCGGTAAAACGACTTCTAGATTGAAGTAGCGATCGCGCAACACTCCCGCAAGCGATCGCAATCCCCATTCTTCACTCCGACGATGACCAACGGCGATAACGCGGATTCCGGTTTCTTCCACAGCCGCTGCTGCTGGCTGTCGTAACTGTCCAGTAATGTATAGATCGGCACCCCGCACAGCCGCCTCGCGGATTAGCGCATCAGTCATTGCCCCAACGACTGCGACTCGCTGGATGTCGCTTTCACTACTCGCAAGAGTTTTATCGTATCTGCCGAAGATTTCCCGAACGCGATCGCAGTAACTCACAAAACTCTTTGCAGCAATTTCCCCAATCGTACCAATCGGTCGCCCTTCCTTTTCCCCCAACACCTCCAATGCACACATCCCCAGCACATCGGCAAGTCGAGGATTAAAACCCAGTGTCATTCGTTCGTCAAAAGCCAGATGATACGCCACCACCCCAACATCGGGTGCGAGTTGGCCCGCTTCCAGCTTCCAAGGACGATGTAAAAATAAAGCATCTATTCGTTGAGATTTTGCCCATTTTTCTAGTCCCGCCCAAGGTTCTAAGGCTAATCCTATCCGACGAATCGGGCGCGTTGATGGGTGATAAATGCCACCTTGGTCATCACCAAAGCGATGAACGGCAAAGAATCGATCTAAAAATTGTGCAATATCATCAATAACTATCATGCTCCCAGCCCGTGTAACTGTATTTGCGAGTGAATTTCACCTAAATCCGCACGAAATCTGACCCTAACATTGGAATTGAGTGAAAACAAAACTATCATAATTTGGCGGCTGGGCAGAGGAAAAGAAATTTGCACCCTCACAGGGCATTCAGAAATAGTTTTCTCTGTTGCTTTTAGTCCTGAGAAACAAATGTTAGTTAATGGTAGTAATGACAAGACGGCTATTATTTGGCGAGGTTATTAATGAAAGGGAAATGGCTAGTTCTACTGGAGGGCAAAGAATCCTATCTTAGGAATCTTACCGATTTACTTCGTTCACCCGAATGCAGTGTGATTAAAGAAGAGGGGAGTTATTACCTAAGTTCTTCACGCTTTGACTTGATAACAGATGAGGTTCAAGTGTGTGCCTGTGCCACTGAACTTTTGACGCGGATAAATGCAGCGGCAATGGTTTATTTTGGAGATGTTAAACCATTTACACTTGATGTCATTGTTCGAGTTGATGAAGACGGAAAGAGGAATCGAGAGTGTCTACTTTCAGCAACTTGGACTATTGAAGACTTCGGTTTCGATATCCAATGGGATGGAAGTGAGGACTTTTCCCAACACCCTAGCTACTTAGAAACTTGGATCAAAATTGCAGGTGCAGAGCCAGACGATAAAATAAAAAAAGTTTTTCGGATTTTAACTGAGCGTAAAGACTGGGTTAATCTTTACAAAGTTTACGAAGTCGTTCAAGAAGACGTTGGTAAAAGAATCACAGAAGATGGCTGGGCTACCAAAAAGAAGACAGAATGCTTCTCTCGGACGGCTCAGAGTCCTGGCGCGATTGGCGATGATGCACGTCACGGGGTTGAGAAGTCTGAGCCACCGAAGAATCCTATGTCCTTACTAGAAGCACAGCGTCTCATCATAGTAATTGTGAGAAAGTGGCTTGAGTGGAAATCCAAAGAACAGAAATAGTCAGTAGAGCCAACAACGCGATCGCCAACCCTGTTTTTGCTAGAAGGCAATCGCTCTCAACATCTCACGCTGAAATTTATAGCTAGGGATCGGTAGAACTGGAAATCGGATGGATCGAAGAAACTTGCTGCAATTTTTGCGCTTCCAGCACTTCTAGCCTAGCCAGCGATGTAGCCGCGTCTGCTAACTGTAAAGCCAGATTTACCCGACATACGGGATCTGTTGCTTGCCAAAGATCCCGCGACAGACAATGTACTCGATAGCGGAACATTTTAATGGAGTATGACGGGATGGCTTTAACAGTCATGGTTACAATCTCTTTTCTACAGAAGCTTGAATGTCTAGAAGTACCCGTGCTGGCTCTAGATAAACAAATGTCAGTATGATTACTTGTTCGTCCGTACTGATTGTCACATCATGAAGGACTTCTTGCGGTAAAACCCGTTCATGCCTCACCACTACAGTGTATTGCCCAATTGGCAGGTCATCAAAGCCCGCGTCTGCATGAATCAGGTCAATTGTCTCCTGAGCGATCGCTTGCCCATTTTGCCTAAGTAAAGCGATAAAGGCAATGCCATCAATTGAAGTCAGGGCATGATTCTCCTGATTGCGAATCATGACATAAATATCAGACATTCACTCAGACCTCTGTTTCCAGTTTCATGAGTGTATCCGATAACAAACGCGATCGCTTTTTGGTCTAATCAGCAGTACTTTGTTAAAAGTAGCACCACCAGCGAGATCGCTTTTGTGTTCAATAACGCGATCGCCGCAGTTACAGAAAGCCAGCTACAAGGTACCATTGCTGTAGCAAACCCCACTTGAGAGGCGCTATGTTCATCAGCCTGATTGCAGACTACGGAACCGGCGATCCAGCTTTTGCAGAGGTCACGCAACGTCTTTTGATGGCTTTACCTTCCTCCCAGATTCACTGCCTCTCGGTTCCTCCCTTCAGCACCTTGGCAACTGGTTTCTGGATTGCTCAACTCGGACTCAATCCTGGTCCCGAAGAGCGTCTCATTTATCACAACTGCGCTCCTCGCCAAGATGACCCAGAAGCACGGCAAAACAATGAAGGCGAGGGATTAACTTATGCGCTGTTGCCTAATGGCGTCAAAGTAGTGGGTGTGTTTGCTGGTTACACGCTCTCTTTTATCAAAGACCATGCTCAAGTTTTGCAAACAGTTAAGGTTTCTAGAGGCGGGTCGCAGTTCCGTTCGCGGGATGTGTTTCCTAATGCAGCGGCAGCGATCGCTCAGGGAGATACTAGCTATTTAGGAGAAGTCTTAAACCCTAGCCAAATCCCCGATGCACCGAGCGATCGCGTTGCCTGGATCGATGGTTACGGGAACATCAAAACCACAATTCCCGCTGATACCCTCAACCTAAAACCGGAAGAAAAAGTAGTGATTCGGGTAGGGGATGTCGTGAGCGATGCCATCTACTCTGACGGCAGTTTCCGCGTGCCGCAGGGAACTTTGGCGTTTTCACCGGGAAGTTCCGGCTGGAATGCTGCGAAGGATGGAAAGCCTATCCGTTGGATGGAATTATTTTTGCGAGGCGGCAATGCTTGGGAACGCTTCGGCAAACCCCGCGTGAATCAGGTAGTGACTCGTCTCTAAAAAGGGATTAAAAATTACCCTTTCTGAAGTTTTAATTTGGCTTAATTTGGCATCTTTAATTTATAGCGGCTCTTTCGGAGCATTACCGATTAGCGCTTGCACTAAATTCCAGAACGTCGAAATAAATGCCGCTCCTAAGACAACAAACATTAACATCGCCAGCCCAGCAAAGGGAGCGGTAATGAATAAGACTATGAACGAAAACAAGAGAATCGTCAGTAGTGCCTTGTTCATCGGTGTTGTTTCCTTCCGATTCAGTGTGTACTTCCAAAGGATAACCAGGTGGTTTGTTGTCGTGACCCCTTCTCTGTGCTGAATTAAATATCATCACAGCGGAAGATGTTCCCAAAGGAGTTAACTTCCAACGAACTTCAGGAAGTTTATAAAAGCGAGAGCCGCTTTGCTTTGCGCTGCTGCGAAAAACGCGATCGCCTTTAACAAATCTTGGCTATCCCAAATCGCCTCTAGTGAATTATTATCAACCAGAGATAGAAGTAGCACCAAAACTGATTTGCACCTATGGCTTATACCCCTAAAATCTTGGCATTTGCAGGTAGCACCCGCACTGATTCGTACAATAAAAAGCTGGTACAAGTTGCTGCGAACGGAGCGCGGACAGCGGGAGCTGAGGTGACATACGTGGATCTGCGCGACCTACCGATGCCGCTATACGATGAGGATCTGGAAAAGAGCGAGGGAATGCCTGAAAATGCGCGGAAGTTTAAACAGCTGATGATCGAACATCAAGGACTTCTCATCGCTTCTCCGGAGTACAACAGCTCAATTACAGCCGTTCTGAAAAATGCCATTGATTGGGCGTCACGTTCAACAGCACCGGAGGAACCTCCGCTCGTGGCTTTTGCGGATAAGGTGGCGGCGATTATGAGTACCTCACCGGGAGGATTGGGCGGTTTACGCTGTTTAGTCCACCTGCGCTCCATCCTGGGAAATATTAGAGTTATTGTTCTTCCCGATCAGATCGCGGTGCCTAGAGCTTTTGAAATATTTAATCCCGACGGTACGATGAAAGATCCCAAACAGCAAGAGTCTGTCGAGAAGTTAGGTGAAAAAGTTGCTCACGTGGTGGCGAAGTTGCACGGATGAAATATGGCGCTAAGAGCGATCGCTGATTTGCTAAGCCTAAACTTGATTAAAGTAACTACTTATGAGGCTCTAACCTTTTAAAAGCTCTTAGAACAACCAAACACAGCAAAGCCCCAATTAAGCTCATTTGCCATAACCCACACCCAGCAGCAATTCCTAAAGCAGCGGAAACCCAAGTAGCCGCAGCCGAGGTGAGTCCACGAACTTTAACACCTGTTTTCGATTCGTCCTGAGACTCGCGTAAAATTTCTCCTGCGCCTAAAAATCCAACCCCGGCTGTAACGCCCTGAATGACTCTGCCAAGAGCCTCAGCACTTTCTTGTGCCGTACCGATTTGGAGGGGCACGAGAACAAAGAATGCTGAACCCAGACTGACCAGCATATGGGTTCTTAAACCTGCTGGTTTGTTCTTGAGTTGGCGCTCTAAGCCGATGACTGCCCCAACCAGCAAGGCAAGGCATAGCCTTAAGAAAATTCCTAAGCCATCATTGGGAGAAAGGATGTAGGTTTGTGGCAATGTTGTGCTACTAAAAACGAAGTTTCAACCAGTCTAGTTTACAGGCTGGTTTATATAGATGACTAAAAGGGGAATGGGTGCGAGCTAACCATTCCCCTTTTATTCGCTAACGGAGAGGGGGGGATTCGAACTCCCGGAACCTTTCGGTTCATCCGATTTCAAGTCGGACGCAATCGACCACTCTGCCACCTCTCCAGGTGTGTTTTTTTATCATATCAAGGTTGTGGAATTTGTTACTACTAACTTAAAACGGGTTGGATCGCTGGCTCGGTGCGATGGTAAAGAATCTGCTCAGATGCAACGGTGAAGTCTTTACCAACCCAAATCAGGGAGACTTGGGAGACGATACCGCCTTGCAGAGAGACGAGAGAGAAATTATGTAGGCGGTTTGTCTCCGTTTGGATAATCCGAGGTACGCTGGCTGAATTTAAGTAAACGGTTCCCTCTGCGCTGACATAAACTGGGGTTCGCAAGTGGATCTTTGTGTGGCGCATAGTGTGGTGCATATGACCAAAGGTGACGAGGGGAATCGTTTTCCCTGCGTCGCGAGTTTGGGCGATCGCATCTGCAAAATCCGGATCGCCATAGTCGCCACCGATAGGATGCCAATCTTTGCCACAGGGGTCTTCTGGGCGATCGCCTAACCCGACAGGCCCATTGTGACCTATAAAAATAATCGTTTCAGAAGCAGCACTCTGAGCCGCTGAGAGAATTCGGGCAGTTGACTCCTCGAAATTCTTCACCCCATACCGTTGTTCGTAGAACTGGGCATTTTTCCAGACTTCTCCGCCCCAGCTAAAAGGGCGACTCCCAACAACTGTTAAATTCAGGGCGGGAAAATCAAGCAAACCGTAACCGACATGGGTTTCTCCCAACAAATCCATCTGTTGCTGCACCCGGTCTTCTTTCTGGCGGTCGTAGGGACACCGACTTCTGCCCCAATCTGAGGCGCTGTACCAAGCGTCATGGTTGCCAAATATTGCCGCTTTGGGAAGCTCGAGAGATGCGATCGCTCTTACCACATCCACCGACTCATTGCCGAAATCCCCTACAAATAGCACTAGGTCAACACCCAGATGCTTGAGGGCAATTTCATCATCGCTGTCCCACTGGTCGTGAATATCGCCAACAACCGCAATTTTGATGGGTTTTTCCGGGTTCCTCTGATTGCTCATCCTATCTTCCTCGTCGGTCTTTCTCCAGCATAAAAAAGCATCGCCTGTTTTCGCAGTATCCTCTGGTGTAACTCCTTTTTTTGTTGGTGAGCGATCGCGTGATTTGATTTTGCCAGGAACACTTGCCTGGTTGGTCGGGGTCTAGAGCGTTGTTCACTTTCGACACAATTCACCGCCAGGTAGCACAAGCCGATGAGCGCTCCGACAGATGGATCTCGCTCTCATTGAGAACCGCTATATTAAAGCAAATTTTCTCTGACCTGACTTGCCCACAAGTTTTGGTAAAAACAACTATAATTACTGATTACACGCCTAGCGATTTGATTCCCCCAAAAAATTATCACTGTGTTTACTACTACACTTCCTCAGCGTAATTTTGCTCAGACAGCGGCATTCCCTCACGATTTATTTGAGGCAATTAACGCCCTCAAAAAAGAGTTAAACGCTGTTATTCTTGCTCATTACTATCAAGATTCTGATATTCAGGATGTAGCAGATTATATCGGAGATTCCTTAGAGCTTTCCCGGAAAGCCGCCAGCACAAATGCTGATGTTATCGTGTTTGCGGGGGTTCACTTTATGGCGGAAACTGCCAAAATTCTCAACCCCGATAAGTTGGTACTCTTACCCGACCTCAACGCCGGTTGCTCGTTGGCAGACAGTTGTCCTGCGGATGCTTTTGCTCAATTTAAGGCGGCTCACCCCGGTCATATAGTCGTTTCTTATATCAATTGCTCTGCCGAAATTAAGGCAATGAGCGACATTATTTGCACCAGTTCCAACGCAGTTAAACTGGTTCTTCAGATTCCAGAAGACCAGCCGATTATATTTGCCCCCGACCGGAATCTGGGACGATATGTAATGGAACAATCGGGGCGAGATTTGGTGCTGTGGCAAGGTAGCTGTATGGTGCATGAAACCTTCTCTGAAAAGAAGATTGTCCAGCTAAAAATTGAACATCCAGAAGCTGAAGTGATTGCCCATCCAGAGTGCGAACCGTCGGTGTTGCGCCATGCCAATTACATCGGTTCTACTTCAGCACTGTTGAAGTATTCTCAAGCAAGTTCCACTCAGGTATTTATTGTGGCGACTGAGCCGGGAATTATTCATCAAATGCAGAAGCAGGAACCTAACAAGCACTTTATTCCTGCACCGCCAATGAACGACTGTGCTTGCAATGAGTGTCCTCATATGCGGTTAAATACTCTGGAGAAGCTGTATTTAGCGATGAAAAATCGGGCACCAGAAATTACTTTGCCAGAAGAAACGCGAGTGGCGGCGCTGCGTCCAATTCAGCGGATGTTGGAAATGAGCGCCTAGTCAATGTTGGATCGGGAACGAAACCTGATGGAAAAGAACCCCACCCCCAGCCCCTCCCCGCTTGCAGGGAGGGGAGATGGAGTAAGAGACGCAGGCGATCGCTTGGTTGGGGTTCTTCATTTCGGGGGATCGATTGGACTTGGTATAACAAGCAACAATGAACGATGAATGAGCAACGAATTGAATGGCAATGAATAGAGAGTGCTTGATCGTTTTTACTCGCTATCCAGAGCCAGGAAAGGCAAAAACTCGGCTAATTCCAGTTTTGGGGGAGGATGGCGCTTCAAATCTTCATCGCCAGATGACCGAGCATACACTCTCGCAGGTGAGGGAACTGCAAAGCGATCGCGCGACGAGAGTGGAAGTTTATTTTACTGGCGGCGACCAGCAGTTGATGGAAGACTGGTTGGGAGCTGATATCATCTATCAGCCGCAGGGTGAGGGCGATTTGGGACAGCGGATGAAGTCGGCGTTTCAAACGGCTTTTGCGGCTGGAATAGAGGGCGTTGCGATCGTCGGTACTGATTGCCCTGGTTTGGATGCGAAAATAATGGCGCAAGCATTTGAGCAGCTAAACGGTCATGATTTGGTTTTGGGACCAGCGATGGACGGCGGCTATTATTTAATTGGGTTGCGGCGGATGATTCCAGAATTGTTTGAGGGAATCAACTGGGGAACCTCGGAGGTGCGAGAAAAGACGGTAGCGATCGCTATCTCCCTTGGTTTGGCAGTTGCTTATCTTCCCCCCCTATTTGATGTTGACCGTCCAGAGGATCTTGCAAAAGTTACGAGTTTTGAGTTTTGAGTGATAGAAGCGGCAAGAATTTCCATTATTATTCCCGTTTTGAATGAAGCTGCTGACACGATTCGGTCAACATTAGCGAGTCTTCGGAATGTCAAAAATGTGGAAGTAATCGTAGTGGATGGGGGAAGTCAGAATGAAACCGTTGTCCTTGTGCAATCCTGGGGCGTTAAAGTTCTGTCTTCGGCTGCTGGACGTGCCTGCCAAATGAACGCGGGTGCAACGGCTGCGACAGGAGATATCTTGTTATTCCTCCATGCAGATACCTCTTTACCGCTTGGGTTTGAGAAATTAGTTCCGTTGACACTAGCCCAGTCTGGAACCGTTGCGGGTGCCTTTGAACTCAAAATTAATTCTCCAATGCGATCGCTACGTCTAGTTGAAAAGATGGTGAATTGGCGATCGCGCTTTTTTTCCCTACCCTATGGCGACCAAGCTATCTTTTTAAAAGCTTCTGTATTTCACGATATTGGAGGTTTTCCCGATCTCCCGATTATGGAAGATTTTGAATTGATCCGTTGTCTGAGACGCTTGGGGCGAATTGCTATTGTTCCGACTCCGGTACTGACTTCAGCCCGTCGCTGGCACAAACTTGGGGTTCTGAAAACTACCCTGATTAATCAAATAGTAATTCTCGGCTATTTCTTGGGAGTTCCCTCATCTCATCTGGTTAAATTTTATCGTCCTAAGAAGTGAGCAGACCCTTTATCTAAAATTTGATAAAAATAACCTGAGTTCGGGATAAGGGAGGAACAAAACAGATAGACTAAAAGTTCTAAATTCTCATCCATCGGCTTTCCCCATTTTTAGTCTAGAAAAATTGTTCTGCTGCGTCAATGACTTCTAGCAAACCTTTGAATCAATCTCTTGAGTGCAAACTTCTTAGTATAGCAGTCGAAGCATAGATTAGGACCTTAGGCGAACGGCTGTATCTACTCGTTCGCGAAAATCTTCGATAGTCCCAAGCGATTTTCTGACTCGATTTTTAATCGGAAACCAGTAATGCTCAATATCATTTAAGTCGGGAGAGTAAGGGGGTAAATATTCGAGTTCACAGCCAACCGATTCGATGATTTTTCTAATTTTTTCGGATTTATGAAAGCTGGCATTATCTAAAATCACCATTTGCCCTGCTTTTAACTCGGGTAGAAGTTTGTCAGATTTTTCCAGATTTTAAGTCGTGGAATCTTTGTCCTTTTTCATTCCAGCCGTAGCCATAATCTTCTCTATTATCTATGCCTGATTCATCTACATAAACTTGTTTTTTTACTTCTTTTTGGCTGATTTTTAAGATAAATTC
>NZ_JAMPJY010000034.1:0-65432 GCF_039961875.1 Trichocoleus sp. ST-U2
TTATGAACTTCGGCTCAGTCAAAGGTAAGATGAGTAAAACTTATGACCGGCAGCTAGCAATCGCCTAATTTTAGACCCCATATTACCCCAGCGACGACTTTTGCAAGAGGTCTATTGAAAAGAATGATTTTGTGCAGAACTCATGCCGATAGATGCAGCTCACTGGCTTAGTTTACTAAGCCCAACTTTCTCACTCTCACTTTCGAGCAAAACCATTCCTGTCTTAGCGACAGCAACACAAGAAGCAGAAAAAAGTCCAGTGGTCTTAGCGGCAGTGTTACTGACTTTAGTCATCATTTACTTCGCTAGCAAAATGGGGGCGGAGATATCAAACTGGATGGGCTTCCCGCCTGTATTAGGCGAACTGGTCGGCGGTGTAGTGGTGGGTATCTCCGCCCTGCATCTGCTGGTATTTCCAGAAAGCGGGTCAGTCGCTTCTGATTCTGTCCTGATGTCCTTCTTGCAAGGCACTTCTGGCTTAAGTCTCGACACGATTGGTGAAGTATTTCAAACCCAGAGCGAAGTCATTTCCGTTTTAGCAGAACTGGGCGTAATCGTACTGCTATTTGAAATTGGTCTGGAATCGAACTTAAAGGAACTGATGGCAGTCGGTATCCAGGCAGTCGTCGTCGCAGTGGTGGGGGTAGTGGTGCCCTTTGCAGCTGGCACTGCGGGGCTGATGCTCTTTTTTGGCGTGCCAGCGGTTCCGGCGATTTTTGCGGGTGCGGCTTTGACTGCAACCAGTATTGGGATTACTTCCAAAGTTCTCTCAGAATTGGGGCGTCTCACTTCTAGAGAAGGTCAGATTATTCTGGGCGCTGCGGTTATAGACGATGTTCTGGGTATCATCGTTTTGGCAGTGGTAGCAAGTTTGGCAAAAACGGGTGAAGTAGATGTCAGCAACGTCATTTATCTGATCGTCAGCGCCAGTAGTTTTCTACTAGGTGCGATTCTGCTAGGTAAGGTTTTTAACAAATCCTTTGTAGCGATCGCCGATCAGCTCAAGACGCGCGGCGGGCTAGTCATACCGGCTTTCATCTTCGCATTCTTGATGGCCTATGTGGGAGCCGCTATTCACCTAGAAGCCATTTTGGGAGCTTTTGCAGCTGGCTTAGTCTTAGACGAAACGGATAAGCGTAAAGAACTGGAAAAGCAGGTAGTGCCTATTGCCGATCTGCTGGTGCCGATTTTCTTTGTAACGGTTGGGGCTAAAACTGACCTAGGAGTTCTTAATCCAGCGGTTCCCAGTAACCGGGAAGGGTTGTTCATGGCTATGTTCCTGATTGTCGTGGCAATTCTCGGAAAGGTTGTTACGGGTCTAGTTGTATTTGGTCAACCTCAGATCAACCGATTAGCGATTGGCGTCGGGATGATTCCACGAGGCGAAGTCGGGTTGGTCTTTGCCGGTGTTGGTTCTGCCAGCGGTGCTTTGTCTGAAGCCACAGAAGCCGCGATTATTATGATGGTCATCTTGACAACTTTTTTAGCACCTCCCTTATTACGGTTTGTGTTTCAAGAGCCTGCATCGGTTCCTGCTAAGGAAAGCGATTAGTTATTAATTCATGTGTGGGTAGTGGGTAGTGGTGGTATACAATCAACACCGACTACCTACTCCGTAGTACCTACTGACAAAAAACTAACAGCAAACGGTTTTTGTGAAACTTAAGTCACTTTATCTACGTCCCTTGGGGTTGGTTATCGGATTTAATCGGATTTAAAAGGTTTCTCTCGCTTTGAGAAAAGTGTTGGCTCGCGTGGCTTGGGAATAGGCAGCATCAAGACGTTATCATTGCCAAGCCCTGAGAACAAAAATCTCTGATGAGAAACTCCATACACCAGGCATCTTCCCGATGGTAATTGGCTTTTTCCAGCGAAAAAAGTCATGCCTAGTCGATTATTCTGCATTGCGACCAAAGTCGTGATATTGTTCAACCCAGTCTAAAATCGTTTACTTTGTTTACCGCAATGCACCGGATGTGAACCGAAAACATCCGAAACAGGTCTACAGCGTACAGGCCGATTATTACGGTCTTTGCCTTTTTCAGGAGCAACGATAGTGAGATTTTACTGGCTATTACCCAGTTTTTTGAGCATTTTTCTCGTTTCACTTCCCGCGAATGCGGCAAGACTGGTGTATTGGCGTTTTGATGCCAATCAGAACCGACTAGACTTTAGGACGGATGATGGAGTTCAACCGCGAGCGCAACTGCTTGCCAACCCGACCCGTGTGGTAATCGATCTGCCCGGTACCAGCTTGGGGCGCTCAACGGTGACTCAGCAGTTGGCTGGATCGCTGCGTTCTCTGCGAGTAGGACAGTTTGAAGGTAATACTACTCGGATGGTGATTGAATTAGACCCTGGTTACACCCTCGATCCAGAAAAAGTGCTAGTTCGAGGAGCTTCCCCCAGCCAGTGGTCGGTGCAATTACCAAAGCCCGAACGAGTAGCACAGGTGTCAAATCCTTCACCCAGAGATCTAGCACCCAGAGATCTAGATTTGGGAAATTCTCCGCCGCCCCCTTTGCAACCGCTTCCCAATCAAGCTCCTAGAAATCCTTCGCCGCCTCCAGTGCTGAGTCGCCCACCGATTCGTCAGACACCTCCAAACGTAACGGTTGGGTCGCTTGCTCAAATCGAAGATGTGCAGGTAACGCGGGATGGGTTTTTCCTAAAGACGAATGGGGGTCGCCCGCAGATTATTAAGGTGAACCGGAGTAGTGATCGCAAAAACATTACTTTTGACCTGCGAGGAGCGACCCTTTCCCGCAGTCTTACATCGCCTTCTTCGACGGTGAATCGCTATGGCGTCAGTCGCATCTTATTGTCCCAAGTTGATACTTCACCCTCAATCGTTCGCGTCACGATGAACGTGAGGAGAGAAAGCCCGGACTGGCTGGCAAGTGTTAGCGATTTTGGCGGTATTGTCATCTTGCCGAAGGGTACGAGTGCTGGCGACATTGAAAGTCCACCACTAGCTGGAAATCAACCCTCTCCCATTTCGGGGGGGTCTAGACCGCCTTCAACTGCACCCAGCCAACCCGTCCCCACCAACCGTCCGAATAATCAGTTAGCAACAATTCAATCGGTTGAACTCGCTTCTTCCGGAACCCAGTTATTAATTCGGGCGGATGCGTCTGTCAGATACACCGGCAGATGGGATGCAAGAGAGGGAGTTTATCGAATTACGATTCCTTCCGCTGAACTAGCTGACCGAGTTAGGGGACCTCAACTGGATGCCACCACTTCAGTGCGGCGGGTGCGTTTGCAGCAGCAAGACTCGCGGACTGTCGTTATTCTGGTGCAACCAGCCTCAGGGGTACAGGTTGGAGAACTCAATCAGGTGAGCGACCAACTTTTAGCACTGCAACTGCAACGAAGTCGCCTTGGCTCGGTTGTTCCTCCTACAGGCCCTATTCGGGTTCCGCCCACGGGTTCTGTTAACGTGCCGCCGCCTCAGAATAACAATCCGCCTTCGCGACCCCGCCCCCGTGTTGGACGATTGGTTGTGGTTGTAGATGCCGGACATGGAGGCAAAGACCCTGGAGCCATCGGTTATAGAGGTTTGCGAGAGGTCGATGTAATTTTGCCGATTGCACAGCAGGTAGCGGCATTGCTAGAGCAACAGGGCATCCAGGCGGTGATGACGCGAAAGGATGACTATTTTGTAGACTTGCAACCACGAGTAACGATGGCTGAGCGAGCCAATGCCGATTTATTCGTCAGTATCCACGCCAATTCAATTGGTGGGCGTCCTGATGTGCAGGGGCTGGAGACTTACTATTACTCTAGTGGTGGGCGTTTAGCGCAAACCATTCACAATAGTATTTTGCAGAACGTTGATATCCGAGATCGAGGAGTGCGGCAGGCGAGATTTTATGTACTGAGGAAGAGTTCGATGCCCGCTGTTTTAGTGGAGGTTGGTTTTGTGTCCAGCCCACAAGAGGCTGTGAAGTTGGCTTCGCCAAATTACCAGAGCCAGATGGCAAGAGCGATCGCTCGCGGTATTCTACAGTACATTCAACAAAGTCTCTAAATGCCGGTTTGTGGGGAGTGGTTGATTAATGATGAATAAGGAACAAAAAACAAATGAGGCTCTTCAACGAGCCAGAATTGGGATTTTTGATAGCGGAGTCGGCGGGCTGACGGTATTGAGGGAACTCTACCGGCAGCTGCCATCCGAATCGATTCTTTACTTTGGCGATACGGCTCGACTGCCCTACGGCACTCGCTCTCAGGCAGAAATTTTGCACTTTGTGCGCGAAATTCTCATCTGGATGATGCAGCAGGGCGTCAAAATGGCGATCATGGCGTGCAACACCAGTTCTGCCCTCGCTTTAGAGGCAGTGCGGTCTGAGTTTCCTCTCCCGATTTTGGGAGTTATCTTGCCTGGTGCCCGCGCGGCTGTTGAGCTAGGCAACCGGATTGGAGTCATTGCTACCCCAGCCACTGCCGCTAGCAACGCTTATCGTCGCGCGATTTTAGAAGTTGACGCCACTGCCCAAGTTTGGCAAGTCGGTTGCCCAGAGTTTGTGCCGGTGATTGAGCAAAACCGCATCCATGAGCCTTACACCCTAGAAGTGGCGCGGGAGTACTTGGCACCGTTACTGCACCATCGTATTGACACGCTTGTTTATGGCTGTACCCACTATCCCCACTTAGCACCCGTCCTGAGGAAAATTCTGCCCCGGTCGGTGAAGCTATGCGATCCGGCAGTTCATGTAGTGGCTGCGGCTGCACAAGAGCTGGATTTACTAGGACTGAGAAACACCCGCCCGCCTCTAGCAACTCGATTTGCCGTGAGCGGTTGTCCCGAACAGTTTGCACAACTGTCAGTACAGTGGCTGGGGTGTACGCCTGCGGTAGAAAAAGTTTATTTACCGACAGTGCTACATCGGCAATTACCGCTAGAGCTAAGCGAGTAGCAGTCAATTGAAGAATGGGTTCTTCAATCCAAAATTCTAGATTTGACTGCTAATCGCGGATCGATGAGGTGAGCGTGCTGCAAACGGCTAATACTTCTGTCGCGATCGCTAGGGTATGGACTTCGTCCTACCCGCACCTTTCACAGTTCGCTGCGCCAGCATCAACAGCAGGTAAACCGTTAACAAATAACCAGTGGCTAAAAATGGGATAATCAGAGGCATATCATTATACGTCATGGTATCGCACAATCACAAGTAGCGGAATGTAAATTTTTATACAAGTTCTTTTCCCAAGACAATGTCCCAAGTCAAGACTTGAGTCAATGCTTGAGAATATGTCTGCCCATAGGAATTCTGGAGGTCGCTGTCGCCCCAAAAATTCTTGATTTAACTAAAACCCCAGAAAATTAATAAAAATAATCTGAGATTTTTTCGGCAATCCCGTAGATAGCAAGCTAATCTACAGTGCCTATTGAAAGTCCTTTATTTTCGGATGGCTAGTTTTCCTAGAGCCTTAACGCTAGAAAAAGATGCAGGAAGCCGGAAATGCTACCGCCTACCAAAAATCTGCCATCCTTTACCAATTCATTACAAACACGTAAGTGTTTTCTGTAATTTTTTGGCTCAGTAACTCTATTAAGCTTTTCAAATCCTTACATATTAGAGTAACACAAGATCCCCAAGGGTTAGGAGGGATTTTTTTAGATACTTTACAAGTCGATACAATTTCAAAAAAAGGCTGCGGGGGCATCTTCTAAGGAACAAAACTTCCCTGTAGGGGAGCATTAGCTTAAAATAAATGACAGGAATGTAAAATTTCGTAACTATTAAGCCAGAGTCAGCTGATCCATGACCTCAGTGACCTCCCTCTTTGCCCCTGTTGAATCAGACCTACGTGTTCTGACGGAGAATTTGAAAAAGCTGGTTGGTGCCCGTCACCCCATCCTGTATGCGGCGGCAGAACACTTATTTGGGGCAGGAGGAAAGCGCGTTAGACCCGCTATCGTCCTGCTGATATCGCGGGCAACCATGCTGGATCAAGACATTACCCCACGTCACCGGCGTCTCGCAGAAATTACGGAAATGATTCACACCGCTAGTCTGGTACACGACGATGTGGTGGATGAATCCGAGGTAAGACGCGGTATTGCCACGGTTCATAGCCGGTTTGGCAATCGCATCGCTGTGTTGGCGGGAGACTTTTTATTTGCCCAATCTTCTTGGTATTTGGCAAATTTGAATAATTTAGAAGTAGTGAAACTGCTCTCAGAAGTGATTATGGATATGGCAGAAGGAGAAATTCAGCAAGGGCTGAATCGCTTTGATGCCAGTATGTCCCTCGAAGCTTACTTAGAGAAGAGTTACTACAAAACTGCCTCGTTGATGGCTAACAGTGCGAAGGCGGCTGGACTACTCAGTGATGTCTCGGAGGAGGCGGCAGAAAATTTGTATCGCTACGGACGTCATCTCGGCTTGGCTTTCCAGATTGTGGATGATATTTTTGACTTCACGGGTTCGACAGAAGCTTTAGGTAAGCCAGCCGGATCGGATCTAAAAAGTGGCAATCTAACAGCACCCGTGTTATTTGCCTTAGAAGAAAAACCTTACCTGGAGGCGCTCATTGAGCGGGAATTTACAGAGCAGGGGGATTTAGAAGCAGCGATCGCCTTGATTGAAGAAAGTCAGGGCATTGAGCGATCGCGCGAATTAGCTGCCCATCATGCCCAACTCGCCGTTCAACAATTAGCAGATTTACCGCACTCGGAGTGCCGTCAAGCGCTAATTGACATGGCTGAGTACGTGTTGAGTCGGCTTTACTAAGGAGTGTGGATTTATTAACCCCCAATTTCTTTTGTAGGGGCATGACTGTAGGGGCTTTTTCTGGGTATGCCCCTACAGAACGCGAACGAGCGTAAGTTCTTTAATCGACATTCCTAAGAATGAATCAAAATCCAATAAGCCATTAGCAAATTTTACACTTGGCGAGTCTCGCCACCAGAGAAGAACACACCAAATCCCAGCGACCCAATCCAGTCTCTTCTAATCCTCCAGCCGGAAGATGACCCGATGGGGCAGAATTTCCGGAGAAAGTGAGATCCGAGTAATTTAACCAATTGCCTTTGACACGCCAACCCACTTGGTCGCCAAAACGACACCAAGTGGCATAGTCAAAGTTAGGTTTTCCGCCAATCTTTTCCCAAATGCGCTTCTGGACACTAAAGCCAAAGCGTCCGTCGCTGTAATTTACCCAGAGTCGATCGATCGTACTGAGGTGTTGGCAGGGAAACTTTTGAAAATCTTCAACTCTCAGCCAGCCTTCTGGTTCTCGATGGGAAATTTTCAGCAGGAGCATTCGTGTTTCCCGATCTGCTTCCTTCCAGTTCCGGGCAGTCAGGAAATCCCGCAGTTTGCTGTAATTTATCCCCAATGCCCTGAGATGAGCGGAAGAGGAAGCCATCGTGGGTATCGTGACATTGACATCAGAAGGTCTAGTAAGTTTAGAGTGCAAGGCTTCCAGCACCTCGGAAGCTGATTTATAGCGATCCTTCGGTAAAGGCTGAAGCAGTTTATCCAAGATTTGCCCTAACTCTTGACTAATGGTTGTGCCAGATGGCAGACACTCTCGCCACATCCAGCGACACTCTAGCGGTTCATAAAGACCATCAGAACCACCTAATGTAGGAAGAGATTGGGTGAGCAGACAAACGCAAGTGACTCCTAAACTGTAGAGATCGCTAGCGGGGTAGGCATGACCGTGCATTTGTTCCATCGGCGTATATCCTACCGTACCGACCGTTGTCCCCACTTGCCCCATCGTCGTCTCTGTTACCAGTTTGGAGACGCCAAAATCAATTAGGACTAACCTGCCGTTTCGGTGACGACGCATAATATTCTCTAGCTTGATATCCCGGTGAATCACCCCACGTTCGTGAATAAATTTGAGAATTGGCAGTAACTCAGCCAAAAGCTGTCTAATCTTTTGTTCGCTAAAAGCTCCCTGAGTAGCCAATTCTTGACGTAAAGTGAGTCCCGCAATCAACTCTTGCACCAGATACAGGCGCTTATCTTCTTCAAAGTAAGCAAGCAGTCTGGGAATGTGGGGATGTTCTCCCAGTTGAAACAACCGCACGCCTTCCTGGTTAAACATTGCCGTTGCTTTTTCCAGCGCCTTCGGATTGGCTTGAATCTCTGAGGATGGTAAAAATTGCTTCACCACGCAGGGCGTATTCATACAGTCAGTATCTGCTGCCTGATAGGTTCTGCCAAATCCGCCACCACCAATCGGTTTGAGGATACGGTAGCGATTTCTCAGTAATAAATGGGAGCCACAATTTTGGCAAAATTTATAATTGTCAGGATTTAGGCGATCGCGGCAATTGGGATTTGGACAGTAGATCATACCCAGGCAGGATTCAGCAGGTTGAGTCTATCGTAGTTCTTCCCAGAAGGGAGGCAAAGGGGAAGTGGCTGCGACAACTGGCGGCTATTCTTTGGGAAATGTCTTGCCGACTTCTCTCACGTCGTCTCTGTATTCGGCGATCGTTCGATTGGTATCAGCGTCGTAGCGCAGTCGCACATTGCCCACTTCCAGAACGGCTGCCATCCCCGTACCCGTGATAGTTGCTACAGGCGGGATTCCCCTGCCTACAAAGGTAGCGATCCAGATTTCGGCATTTGCGCCGGAAATACTGACTTGCAACGGATCGCCCGCAGTTACTACTGCCCCATTTGGGTGCAGCACCCAGCCTTTGAGGTAGCTGTCACTACCGCCGCGTAGCAAAAAAGTTGACAACCCGCCTTCCATTCCAACCGTTGCAGTGACGCCACCATCACCTTTCTCATTTCCGAGGTTGAGTTGCCAGGTGTAGGTATGCGCCTCCTCATCCCGAATTCGATCGAGCGTTGCCAGTACAGCAGTATTATCAGTTTCAGAAAACTTGACCAGGAGGTGGCGCTTGGCGCTGCTTAAGCCCAAACTGGCGTATTTCTCCCCACCGTCGATGATGACGTAACCGCCATCTGGGTTGGAATTGAAAAATTCATGCCTTCCCGTTGTACCGCGATCGCGCTGTGCTTTTCCGTCCACCAAGAGGGTGCTAAAAGTGGCAGGGTTGCCAGAAATTTTGGCAGGCCCTCCGATGAAATGATGGTTGTAAGCGAGTAAGCCAAGTTGGAAGGCTTCTGACTGATCCCAAGCATTCTGGTGGCGATCGCTATCTGCCATCACCGACACGAGGATATCGTTCTCATCTTGCCAGCGATCGCGGAAAAAGTAAGCGCCTCTTTTTTCATCCCCCACAGACGAGGGAAACACACCTGTTGGATTAAAGGAAGGGGCGCTTTCTGGGTAATAGATTAGCGACCAGATCGTTGCGCCCCTCTGTTTGTCAAATTTCTCGGCTGGGGTGCCTGGGGCATCTATTCCCATGTGCCGATCGTAAAAGTAGCGGTAGAAGGGCAATAAGCGTGGGGGAACCGATCCGAGGAGGAGACTCGTCCAGCCTTCGTCACCGATGCCTGCACCGGATACGCCAGATTGAAGAAAGTAGCGATCGCCCGATTCATGCATCATAAATGCACCGGCGTACATGACCAATTTCCAGAAATGTCGTGCGGCAAAATCGGCGTCAAGCTCAGCATCCCCAACACTCCGGAGGGCATAAACCGCTGGAACTAAAAAAATCCCTGCATAATTGTCATAACCAATCCCTTCCTGACTTAAACCCAACTGACCGTAAGCGTTGAGTAGGTGAGTTTTCAGCCACCCCTTGAGCTGACTGTATCGCTTGGCGCGGTTGCCTTCCTCGTACACAGCCAACATCATCACGAGTTCCCCGCCTCGACAGACTGCTACCCAGTTAGAAGCCATTGCTGGATTAGTGAGGTTGGGGTGGCGGAAATTCTCCCAAGTATCGAGGGCGATGTTAATTTTGTTTTTAATGTAATCTCGCTGCTGTGGAGTCCAACCGCGATACGCCCAATCATAGGCGATCGCAAAATTTTGCCCCACCGTCGCCCTAGATAGCCCATATTGCGCTTCCGGCAGGCGGTTATCTGGGTCTGGATCTCGGTGGATGAGATGGAGGGCTTGGTAGGCAATATATGCATACTTATTTTCATTTGTCAATAAGTACAGCAGCGCTGCTTCCCGTGCCAGATAGGAACGGGCATAGTTCCAGTTACCGTCATTCGGGTTGCCATCATAAATGCGCCAGTTGTTCTGGGTTACTCGCGCTTTCAGGGCATCGAATGCTTGCTGATGATGCGATCGCGGCACCCGAATTGCCGATCGGATTTGTTCGATCCGTCTTTGAGTTAGAAATAAACGCGGGTGTGCTTCGTCAGCTAGTACCTTGAAGGGCGCTAGAACTATCAGCAGACCGATTAAGATACGGCTTTTCAATTCTTGCGTCCTCTGCGGTTTAAATTTTGTCTATCGCTATCTTCTTTGATTTGTCAGAGATTTTTTTAACGAACCGCCAAGGACGCAAAGGACGCGAAGCAAGAGAGGAAGAGAGCAAGAGAATCACAACTGATTGAAGATTGATTTTGGCATCGGTTAAGCGGGATGGAAATAATCGTAGATTTCCTGGGCTAACTTAGGGCCAACACCAGGAGCCTCAGTTAGCTGCTTTGGAGTCGCTTCGCGGATATAATCAATGGAACGAAAATGCGCCAAGAGTTGTTTCTGTCGCTGAAAGCCCAATCCTGGAATTTCATCTAAACGCGATCGCCTCAACTTATCGCTGCGCTGCTGACGGTGGAAACTGACTGCAAATCGGTGCGCCTCATCCCGCAGTCGTCGCAACAATTGCACCCCTGGTTGTTCTGCATCCGTCTGTAACGGTGAAGACTCACCCGGTGAGAAAATCTCCTCTCGCTGCTTGGCAAGACTAACAACTCGCAAGTCTTCCATTAAATTCATTTCTTGCAGTACGGCGACAACTGACGAGAGCTGACCTTTCCCGCCGTCAATCATTACTAAATCGGGCCAATCGGGATTCCCAACTCGCTGCATTTGCGGATCTTCCGCATACTTGCGGAAACGCCGCTGGATAACTTCCGCAAGACTGGCAAAGTCGTCCGAGTGACCGGCAGTAACGGTGGGATTCTTAATTTTATAGTGGCGATAGTGCTGCTTTGCGGGTATAGCGTCAATGAAGACTACCTGAGACGCGACAGCATTCGCTCCCTGAATGTGGGAGATATCGTAGCCTTCAATCCGGTGGGGTAAGTCGGGTAGATCAACAATGGCAGCTAAATCTTCCATTGCTTGGGTATTGCGATCGCCTAATCGTTGCATCCGCGCTAGTTCATACTGGGCGTTGCGCTCTACCATCTCAATCAATTCTGCCTTGGTTTGTCGCTGGGGAGCAAGTAGCGTTACTTTTCGCCCTTTTCGCTCCGTTAAAAATTCTGTGAGCATTTCCCCTTCTGGCAACTCGTGCTGCACCAGAATTTCTATCGGGATTTCTACGGACTCTGCATTTGCGTAATGTTCCTCTAACACCCGCTGCAAGATGGCTCCCGGCGTACCTGATTGCGCTTCTGCCACAAAGCCTAAACGACCAACCAGTTTTCCCGCACGCATCTGGAACAATTGGATGCAGGCGTGTTGGGCATCAGCAGCCAGAGCGATCGCATCCCGCGAAACGGTATCATCTGGCAAAGACACTTTTTGATCTGCACTCAAAGACCTTAACCCGGCAATTTGGTCGCGCATCCGCGCTGCTACCTCAAAGTTTAGCTCTTCGGCTGCCTTTTCCATATTCGCCGTTAAAATATCAATCAGTTCTCCGGCTCGTCCTTGGAAAACCATCGCGATTTTTTGGATTGTTTTGCGATATTCTTCTGGTGAAATCAACTTTTGACAGACGCCTGGACACCGCCCTAAATCGTAGTTCAGGCAAGGACGATCTTTAAATAAAGGTTGCGGACGCTGGCGGATTGGGAAGAGCCGTTTTGCGATTCGTAACGTGGTTCGCAACAAACCTGCATCCACAAAAGGGCCATAATACTTATCTTTTTCTTTTCCCAGACGCCTGTTCCGAGTAATGAAAATGCGAGGATATTCTTCCGACCACGTAACCAGAACGTAAGGATACTTCTTATCATCTTTGAGCAGCACGTTGAAGTAGGGTTGATGCTGCTTAACTAGATTGGCTTCTAGCGCAAGTGCTTCGGCTTCGGTGTCGGTGACGATGAATTCAATCTCTGCGATTTGCCGCACCATCATCATAATGCGATCGCTCAATTTTTGGGAGTCGCGGAAATAAGAGCGAACTCGCGATCGCAATTTTTTCGACTTGCCAATGTAGAGGATGCGATCGCTAACATCCTTCATAAAATAGACCCCTGGTTCTGGCGGAATCTCTTTCAGACGGCTTTCCAGGCGTTCTGGCTCTTTGAGGAGCGGCAGGATTTTTGTAGATGCGATCGCTCCTTCAGCCGATAGATAACCAGCTTGAGTTGTGGCGGGAAATAATTCGTTCCCATTTCTTAGGGTTTGCGGATCTGTCATCCTAATACACTCCTAGACAGCAGCAATTGTTAATTTTTAAGTCGCGCCCTTGAACAAACAGTAACGGATTTTCTATCTGGTAAAATTTCGTAGCCACCATTTTTATTTAATTCTAAATATCAGTGCAAATTCGTAATTAACGTTTTTTACTAACTTCACAACTCAGTAAAAATTCGCATTAGTTTTAATTTTTAAATGCGAGATCTCTTTCCGGAAATCAGTTAAGCTTTGTTGAAGTCATTACCAGGTTAGATAAAGTTATAACGAATAATGCTAATCTTTCAGCTTTTAAGTTGAAATTGGTTTTAAAATGCTGCTACAACATTTTTTGCTAACTACCTCCCCCTGGTTAAAATTATGAAATTGGAAGAGTTTGAGAATCAATATCGGAACGCTATGGATGACACGCTCAACCAACTCCAGACAGTGATCTTGTTATTGGCACAAGTAGAAGCTCAGGTTAGGGGAATAAGTTCTTCTGTGCAAAATCTAAGCCTCACCGTGGAAAAATACATTAACGAAAATAAAAGTGAATAACGATTGATTTAATTGCCAGAAATTCACGAAGTTGTTAATGAATTTCTTCTGCAATAGCTTGTCTCAAAGAAACTAAATTCACAGGTTTAACAAAGAACCGACGTGCCCCCAAAGTAAGGGCACGCTCTTCATCTGCTTGAAAAGCATAGGCGGAAACGACAAACACGGGGATGTGGAGCCAGTCTGGTCTTTCTTGGATTTGCTGGAGTAGCGTATAGCCATCAATGTCTGGTAATTTTAAGTCTAGCAAAACTAAGTGCGGCTGAAACTCAGCCATCGTCTGAAAAAAATCAGCCCCCCCGGCTAGGGAGAAAACTTGGTATCCCAGATAACCAAGATAGTCATTTAGCAGCTGTCGATTCGTTTGGTTATCCTCAACGAGCAAAATTCGCTTAGGAGATGCTTCAGCACTGAAGTCTGAATTCGGGTTGAACTGTGAGCGTTCTGTCTCACCGCTTCCGTTAAATCGGCCTGGGAAGATAGTTAAAAGTGATATAAGCATTAACCGAATCCATTGCACTCAGTGTAGCTATAACTTTATTAATAAGTTATCTGGTTAACAATAGATCAAAGTTGAATGACACTTAACTTTTGCCCTGAACTAAAGTACCCTTTAGCAATGCTCTTCGGGAACGGGCTAAGAGCTAAAGTCAGTTTTAACTGACCCAAAAACAGGTTGCGAGCTTTAAGGTGAGAGATTTATCGCAAGGCTCTTATATCAGTGCCATTCGAGTGAAGTTCAGGTTTAGGCGAACTTAAAAATTGACGTGCTGGGGTATTAGCAGGATACTGATCCTCTCAGCATGGCTTAGTGTATCTCTGGCTAAGGGAATTCCTAATGCCTGAAAAACTTTCAGCAGCGTTGCAATGTATGGCACTCCCAGCAAAGTCGGAATGAATTCAGATAGGCGAGTACTCTGGCAAGACAATTTTGATGATTTGTTCCAGAGGTCATTAATGGCGTCCCTAGGGTAAACAAACTCTTTAGATTAAGCGGGGCATAGTACAAGACGAGTGACTCCTGAAAAGCATCTTTTCAACCCTCAGTTGTTCAAACTAGACTCCTCAACAAGTTAGCTATTTCGTTCCCACAATGCTCCAGAAGCTCCAAGAGCAAGGATTCTAGGGACACTGCCTTCGGGTGTATCTCGTTTTTAAAAACATTATTTATCATTGAGAACCCTACTCTAATCCCCGTGAATCAGAATTCTTCCTTGTCTTGGCTCCGAAAAGTGGGGAGATTGAAGGGGGTACGGAGAGAGTAAATCTTGCCTTGCTCGGCGAGCGGGGGATTGAGGGGGTTCCTCCATCACAGAAGTATCTGTTAGACGTAATTGGTGAAATGGTATCACCTGGAAAAATGCTTAAAAGAAGCGGGGGAAAAATAGAATTTCTTCCTCACTGTTTACGGTAAGGGATTAGGTGACATTCCGGATTGCAACAACGCTTAAATTGCAACAAAAAAAGGGAGCAGATAGCTCCCTACTTTTTTAGGCTAAGACTGTGGAAGGTGCAAAATTTATGCTGCTTTTTGCAACTTGCGCTTAGCAGCAAAGAAACCACCCAAACCAATTAAGCCCAACAATGCGGAAGGTTCGGGTACGTCGAGGGGTGTTGCCGTCTGGGAAACCTTGAAATTCACAGATGCCTGAACAGGTATAAATCCAAAAGCAGTACCCGATGCAGAACCTTCACCAGAAATATTACACGTACCGCTCAGGCACACTTTAATCTTATCGAACTCATAGCCTTTTACAGTCAAGATATCGGTAATCTTGTTGTAAGAGAAATTAAACGTAGAAAGAAGATCGTCCGGACTATAGCTTAAACCCTTAAAGATGGAGCCAAAACCGCTAAAAGAATTGATGGAACCATTATTACTGAGGTAACTACCAAAATAATCTCCTAAATAACTGAAAGGATGATCGACGGTTAGCTCTGAATCTCCTTCATCTTGCAGCCTACCGCTGAGATTATCGATAACGTAGCTCTTGTCTACATCCACGGTGAAAGCCCCGAACAAGGAAACAGTGCCACTGACCTTCCCAGAGTAATCGAGTTTTGTCAATTGGGCTGCCTCAACAGGAGCCATACCAATTGTGCCCAAAGTGACAACTGCTGCTCCCGCAGTAGCGATTGATAACTTTACATTTCCTAACATTTTGGTGTCTCCATCAGTTCTAGGATTGTGCTTTCGTACAGCCACCCCAACCGGATTATCAAGCGTGTTGTCGGTTTTGAGCTTCAGGTGGTACTGGACTTCTTGGCACCCTCAGATATGTCTGTCTATTTTTTACTACAACTGTCATAATTTAGTAGTATTTACGGAGAAGTTGGTAAAGATACCGTAAATTTACTGTGATGTTTGTATAAAGAAAAAATCGGCCCGTCTCTTTCTCTTGACGGTGCCGATTAAATTTACGATTTTTAGCTAACTATTGACACTGCTAGTTTTTTATGTATAACCGCAGTGACTACAGAATTTAGGCTTTTTTCAGCATCTTACGCTTGACAGCAAAGAAACTACCTACACCGAGTAGACCCAGCATGGCTGAGGGTTCGGGTACTGATTCTGTTGTGGGTGGAACCCCATCAATTGTCAGTTCGTAGTTGCCGGTATGAGATGACTTTTTGCCTGTTTTGTCAAACTCACCTTTTTCATACAGTCCAGAGTTTGTGGCAAGGAAGTTGTATTTATATTCAGTCTTGTCCTCATAGGTAACTTTGACAACTTCGCTGGCTTGGAAGCCCTTGGGCACAAAAGGATAGAGGGTACTTAAATCGCTGTGACCCGCTAGCCCAAAGCTAATCTTGCCTGTAGTATCGTCTTGATTGACATAGGAGATATTAGCGTCACTGGATTTCTGGAATCCGCCGAGGGACAAAAACGTGTTATACAAAAATGAGTTTGCAGTTTGTCCCGCCTTGCTGATGAATTCGTTAAACCACTTGTTGGCAAGGTTTGATGCTCCATAGCCTGTAGTGTAAATACCCGTGTCAGTTGTAAACCAGTCTAGTCCTGTCAGACTGCTGAAAGTAATACTTTTGCCGCCAATCATACCACTCAAGCTAGTGACTGGAGCGTTTTTAAAGGCGGTCAGGCTTTTATATGTGTTACTTTCGCTGCTGGAAAATAGCTCTACGTTTCCAGTGGGATTGCTGCTATCGCCACTTAAGATACTGGTCAAATCAGCGGATGGATTGGCATAGGTATAACCATCCTTTGAGTCATATTTGATGATGTCAGTTCCTGTGATGGTTCCGCCTGTCAGGGTTCCAGCGGATGCCGGGGCGCTAGCGATCGCACTGAGGCTTGCCAACACTGAAGCGCTTAGCAAAATTTTCTTGATAGTACCTGTCATTTTGTGTGTCTCCACAAGTTTTCTGTCTAGATGAGTTTTGCTGGATAACGCGCACAGTAGCTAGGGCGCGGTCAGTTTTCGATCGGGGTTAACAGTTCCAAATAAGCAGGGACAACAATCAAGCGCCCGTCTTTTTAGCCTGTTTTTTGTTTATTCACTTGTCTCTATTTAATATAGTCAAATAATTAGTCTTAATCGATAAACTTTTGATGATTTTTAGTAAAGTTTGAGTAAAAGATTGAAGGCAAAAAGCAATTTTATTTTCCCGTATACTGACCGTAATAATACACAGTAATAGGAGACCAAAACCTAGAAATAGGAAGGTTATCCAAAATATGAATTCTGTCAAGGGTAGTTTCCATGAGTTTTAAGCTATGGGGCATTTAACCTGCCTAACCTTTAGGGACATTGCCTCTCATTAGTTGTTACAGAGGCGATCGCTCGCATCTATACGTTAGTGGCAACCGCTTTCTCCTACGGCTGACTACTGACAACAAAGCATCTATTTGAATCTAGGTGATATTAAATGTCTAAAAACTTACTGCTTCTAACTGGTTTTTGCGCTTCCAGTTGTTTCTTATTTCGAGAATTTTACGGAGAAGTTAGTGAACTGACCGTAGATTTACGGTTATGTTGATTGCAGAAAAAATAGCTCCACTCTCTTTTTGAGGCGAAGCTAATCAGTTGTTGTACATTTAATTTGACTATTTACTTGGGACACGCAAGATAAGACTTGCAGCCGTTTTAGGCAGCGATCGCTAGTCTTCTCACTTACGCATTACCGGCGATATCTTTTCAACCGCCATTTCTAATACTTCTGGATCGTGTACCAGCGCAAATCGTACATATCCTTCTCCAGATTTACCAAAACCGGCACCGGGCGAGGCAGCAACGCCAGTGGTTTCTACCAAATGGGTACAAAAGTTGATGGAGTCCTGTGCCCACGGTTCTGGTAATTTAGCCCAAACATACATGGTGGCAGATGGGGTAGGAACCTCCCAGCCAATTCTGTGAAGCGCTTTGACAAAGGCATCCCGGCGTTGGCGGAAGGTTTCAACTGCCGCCTTAACACCCTCTTGAGAGCCACTTAGGGCAGCGATCGCTCCATTCAAAATTCCTTGGTATTGATTGAAATCAACTGCTGCTTTCACCTGGCGCAAGGCGCGGATCAGATTTGCATTCCCAATCGCGTAGCCGATGCGAAAGCCGCCC
Organism: Trichocoleus sp. ST-U2; assembly: GCF_039961875.1. Taxonomy (NCBI): domain Bacteria; kingdom Bacillati; phylum Cyanobacteriota; class Cyanophyceae; order Leptolyngbyales; family Trichocoleusaceae; genus Trichocoleus; species Trichocoleus sp. ST-U2. The sequence goes on from NZ_JAMPJY010000034.1 coordinate 17,556, forward strand.
ATGTTGTAAGACTTAGATAAAGTAAAAAACTCAATCGAGACGCTTTTTTCGGGGTCGGCTTGTAAGATTGAGGGAACCGCAACGTCTTCAAATACGAGATCGGCGTAGGGAAAATCGTGAACCAGCACTAGATTATGACGCTGGCAAAAATCAACCGCTGTCTGGAAAAAAGATAAGGGCGCGATCGCAGTTGTGGGGTTGTGAGGATAGCTCAGTACCATCATTCGTGACTGAGCCAAAACCGGCAAGGGGATCTCCTCAAACACTGGCAAAAACCCATTTTCCGCCCGTAGTGGCATTGGATAAATTTGACCACCAGCTAGGTAAACTCCCCCAGCATGGGATGGATAACCTGGGTCAAGCAGTAAGGCAAAATCCCCTGGATTCAGCACTGCTAAGGGTAAATGAGCGGTGCCTTCCTGGGAACCAATCAGGGTCAGCACTTCGGTTTCCGGGTCAACCGGAATCCCGTATTTCTGGGTGTACCAGCGAGCGGCAGCTTGACGAAAAGCTTGAGTGCCGTGAAACAGCAAATAACCGTGGGTTTTGGGGTCAGATAAAGATTGGGCGATCGCGTCGATAACCCGATCTGACGCCGGTAAATCGGAGGAACCCAGCGATAGATCGATGATATTTTGTCCCGCCGTCCTGGCTTTTGCCTTAGCCCGATCCATATCGGCAAACACATTGGTTTGCAGGGGTTGTAAACGCTTGGCGAACTGCATATTTAGTCTTTAGTCCTTAGTCTTTAGTCCTTAGTCCTTAGTCTGTTGTCCGGTGTTTTTTGTCTCTCACCGAGCGATAACCAATGACTAATGACTACTGACTGTTTACAGGTGAGTTTCCAGGATACTCATTAATTTCTGCTTCCCAATCGCTCCCTCATAAGATTCAATCACCTCACTGTCCTTAAACAGCCTGAGAGCTGGAAGACCTTCTACTTTGTACTTTGCCACAGATTCGGGATTGGGGTCGCTTTCCATTTTCACGACCTTGAGGCGATCGCCATAAGTTTCAGCAGCGGCTTGTACGACTGGCGATACGAGGCGGCAAGGGCCGCACCAAGACGCCCAGAAATACACTAATACTGGCTGAGTGGCTTTCAGGACTTCTGTTTCAAACTCTGCATCATTAATTGAGATTGTGCTGCTCATGTCACCCCCGATTGACATTTATATTATTGCTTTACCTACTTAACACGGTATTCAAAACCGTTGCCAGTGGGCAGGAAAGCAATCAAGGTTTACGCCTTATTGATTGTAATACAGTACCTCAGGCGGTTCGTTGGGAATGGGGGTACATCAAGGAAATTTGCGATCGCACTTGATGAGTGCAAAAGCTTTATTGATAGTTGTAATCCGGACAGTTTATCTGTATTTTCTTATTTCCAGTAGTTAAAACTTTATTTTTTTAGCGAACTTATGTCTAATTAATAACAACTGATTCACGACTTTTTCAAAATTAACTAATTGACCTAGGCACGCTCGGCATCACCAAGCCTTACCCCTTTGGCATCAATGTTGCTCGCTTTCGCTAAAACTTACGCCAGCAAGCGAAAATTTATCCTAAAATCTTCAACTAGCAACGCTTCTGAACGTGCGAAACTTATCTGTGTCAAATAGCACTAAACTTCAGAGAAATTTTGCTAACTTCAGCTTTAAACTAAAGTTTTGCCTAAAACCCAAAACCTATCTAAACAGGTTCAAACGCTTACCAGGAAGCTAAAGGAAGCTTTAGCTTTAAGCTGGAAATTTATTTTCAGGCTGCTTGCGTCAATACAGTTTTCCTTAAGTCAGCCAGTTATGACAAGATAGACCCTCTTAATCCCATCGCCAACGAGTGTCAGATGAATGCAGAGCGGTCTATCAAAGTTTTGATTCGTAGATAATTGATCGAAAAGTGCAGGAATCTATAGGTTATCCAATTGCCTTTTCAGGTCTTCTAATTCGTTATCAACTGCGGAATTAGATTTAGGGGTAGAGGAAGTGGTTGGGTTAGCTGCCGGGAGTTGAGCTTGATTTGGAGAAGTGGCAGGACCCAGAGACATCTGAGCTTTCATCGCTGCCAATTCGTCATCAACATCGCTGCCGGATTCTAATCGGGCAAATTGGTTTTCTAAATCATTGCCAGTTATCTGGGCTGCCGCTTCTGACTGTGCTTCTAGTTGCAAGACTTTTTCTTCCATCCGCTCAAAGGCTGCCATCGAGTTGTTGGTATTCAGCCGTCCTACTGCGCCTTGCAACTGCTCCTGAGCCTTGGCAGCTTGTGCCCGTGCCTTGAGCATATCTTTCTTGGTCTTGGCTTCGGAAATTTTACTTTCCACGGCAATCAAGTTGCGCTTGAGGGTGTCTACCTGAGTGGTTTGTCCGTCCAAGCTAGTTTTCAGGGTAGCGGCAGTTTCGGCATATGTCTTTTTGCGTATCAGCGCTTCTTTGGCGAGATTCTCATCGCCTTTTTGCAGAGCCAACTGGGCGCGTTGTTGCCAGTTGTTTGCTTCGGTTTGGGCTTGGTTGTATTGTTGCTGAGTCCGTTTTTGGGTGGCAATGGATCTGGCAACAGCCTGACGCAACTGCACCAGGTCTTCCTGCATATCGATGATGGACTGTTCCAGAATTTTTTCTGGGTCTTCAGCTTTGCTGACCACATCGTTAAGATTGGCTCGGACGACTCGGCTAATGCGATCGAATAATCCCATGACGCTGTTTATCCTTTTGGCGTGTACTAATGGTATTTCCAGGCTTTGAAAGTAGCCTTGAGCAAGTTCAATTTAGGAGGTCAGGTTTTCCATCGGTGCAGTAGTCGGCAATTGCCTCAAACACCATTTCTAGTCTAGGGCGCTAGGCAAGAGTGACTTGGGCAACCTTCAGGAATCGTTAAAGACCCAACACTTTTCTTCCTAGTCTAGAAACTTCTAGTCCAAAGCGGTAGTTTCCAGATCAAGAACTTTCCAGTTGGGAGCGAATTTTTTGTAATTCGGCATCTTGGCTAGGGTCAAGTGCCTGCTGACTAGACGGCAGTTGCGGTGCTTCAGTGCCTTGGCTCAGCTGAGCTTTCATGGTAGCTAATTCGGTATCAATATCCCCAGCATCTTCCAGGGAGAGAAATTTCTTTTGCAGGTCATCGCTTCCGAGTTCAGCGATCGCTTCTGACTGCGCTTCTAGTTGCAAGACTTTTTCTTCCATGCGCTCGAAGGCGGTCAGAGAACTGGCAGTGTTAACACCACCTAACATCTCATTAATTTTCGCAGATGCTTGAGCCGAACGAGCACGAACGATGTACATATCTTTTTTCGTCTTGGCTTCCGAGATTTTGCTCTCTAGCGATCGCATATCTTGCTTGAGCCTACCGACGACTTGATTTTGTTGCTCGATCTGCGCCTGCATTGCTTCTGCTGTTTCCTGATAGGATTTGCGCTTGGTGAGGGCTTGGCGGGCTAAGTTTTCATCACCTTTTTGCAGTGCTAGTTGGGCGCGATTGTACCATTCTTGAGAGGTAGACTGCGCTTGGTTGCATTGTCGCTCAGTCCGTTTTTGGGTAGCGATCGCTTGAGCCACCGCCTGCCGCAGTTGAATCAAATTCTCCTGCATTTCCATAACCGTTTCTTCCAGGATTTTTTCTGGATCTTCCGCTTGTCCAATCAGACTGTTGATGTTGGCTCGAATTACTCGCAAGATGCGGTCGATCAATCCCATGTCAGTTCTCCATTCACAACGCACGGGTTCAGTGGAGCGCGGTCACTCGATCGCGAACACGGCAGCGAACCCCTAAAAGCAGTCGCCCTCTTAGGGCATCGCAGTCCCAGTAGCAACGTTAACAGAATGCTAGGTTACTTTCCAACTCAACCACCTCCAGCTTAAGGCTGATCGACCGCCGCAGAAATCCCCTGTGTCTGAAGCTCTTTTACCAATGTTTGAGCCTGAGATTCTTTCTTGAACGCACCGAGATAAATTTGGGTGCCTTCTGGTGATAAATAGGCATCGGGAACAACCTTTCGCGCCTGTTGCAAGGAGCTTTCGCCATTGTATTTTACAAACACATAATAGAAGCCCTCTGGATTCGGCGCAGGAGTTGCCGCAGTCGGGGAGGGTTTCACACTCGGTTGTATACTCGGTTGTCCAGAGGCGGGGCGTTGTGGCAATCCTGGGAGAGGGCTGGCGGGTGTAAGGGGCACTGTTGCGGCTGGCGGCAGCCCTGGAAGCGGCACCGAGCCAGATTGCCCAGATGAGGAGTTTGCGGGGGCAGGTGAACTGGGTAGCGGGGAAATTGTTGGCACCGCTACTTGAGTTTTGGGTAAGCCTGCCACATTGGATCTTGAAGCTGGACTGGAAGATGGCAAAGTGCTTAAGGTATCCAAATTTACGTCCACAAACTCGTCAGTCGCCAGGTTTGGGCCACTTGGCGCAGCTCCAGATGCTGGGGCATTGGTGGTTGGACTTGTTGCCGTTGGACTTGTTGCCGTTGAAGTTGTTGGCGTTGGATTTTGAGCAACGGTGGGCGTGCCTGACTCCTGGAAGCGATCTAAACCTAGAAAACTGAGGCTGCCTGGATTCGTCACTAAATAGCCCAAGGTGGCAGTTGAAAATAGCAACAACAACAAGGAACCAACTCCTAGGGGAGTCAGCAGGCTATCCAGAAAACTGCGTTCTGAGCGACGAGGCGCTGACGCCTCTTCTTCCACCAAACTTCGCAGAAGTTGTTCGGAAGATTCCAGATAGTCATTGGGAGGGACGTGCGTTGAAGTTGGATTGACAAACTCCGGTGGATCTGCTGCTGGTTCTGGATGCCAAGCTGGTTCCTGGGGTGGCGTGGCGAAGGTCGCTAGTTCCGCTCCAGGAGCCGATAAATCAAAAGATGGCGCGGGTGCGGGCGGTGTATACCCTGTTTCATTCTGGATCGTTGTCTCAACTCCCTTGCCTTCCAGATTTGCTGCCTGTGGTGGGCTGGCTGGCGGCGGAGGCGGTGGCGGTGGGGCGGCGGGCGGCTTTGCTGGGGCGGGTGATTGATTCCTGCCTCCCGTAGCACTCACGGAAATTAAGTCGATAGGTTTGTTGCGAACCCGATCGTGATTCATGCGAGGGGCAGGCGACGCCCCTCGTCCCCCTCGTTCGCGTCGGTATCGAGATAATTCTTCTTCTAACTGCACGTCGAGACTGCCCAGAGCCGCCTGCAAGGCTGGATTGATGGACTGGGCGGGAGAGGGGCGAGTAGAAGACTCAACCGAATGACCTTGACTCATAGCTTTAGCTACTGACGAATCTTGGAGAGCTGACGGATCTCTTTATTACACGTTGTTTTCTGCTTGAAGGCAACCGTAACCCGAATCTGCTGTCTTGGTTTTGAGTACGATCGAGCAAGAGGATCGATCGTTCTGCCATTTAGCTGGGGATTTGTTGGATGTCTTTTAAATCTCTTCATCATATCTTAGGGGCTATCGAAAATCAGGCGGCGTGGCAGGCTAGCCAAGAATTTCAGCGGTTACTCAAGTGTTGGCCTTCGGTGGTGGGAGTGGCGGTGCAGGCTCAAACGCGACCGATTTCCATATCGAGGGGCGTTTTGTCGGTTGCTACATCCAGTGCTGCTTGGGCACAAACGCTGACTTTTGAGCGTCAGCGAATCCTGCAAAAGTTGAATGCCCATCTAGGTAGCAATTTGGTTGATATTCGCTTTTCGACGGCTCAGTGGCAGAAGAAGCCTGGTTCTAATCGTTCCTGGTATGCACAGGAACAATCGGTGGCATGGAAAGAGCATCCCAGTCGAGTTGTTGAGGGGACATCTTCACCGTCGTTGAACCAGAAGGCACAACTGAAAGAACCCCACCAAGCTTTTCAACATTGGGCGGAGGGTGTGCGGGAGCGATCGCAACATTCACCGCTTTGTCCCCAGTGCCAGTGTCCCACCCCTCCAGGAGAACTCCAGCGCTGGGCTGTGTGTGCCCTGTGTGCTGTCAGGCAATGGAAAGGCTAGCTTTCAGTAGATTTGGTGCCATTAAGCCGAAACAGCGATTGGTACTAGGTCGCGGGCAACGCTTGCTTTCTCTGGTGGCACCCCTCAAACCCCACAAATCATCTGCATCGCTTGAATTTATTTAGGTCTATCTGCTTAGTTCCTAATTCAGACCGGAATGTGAAGTTGTTTTGTATCGTATGTTACAGATGCCAGTTTCCTCTCCGTTACATCTTGTAACTTGGACGCCTGCGTAGCCTTCTGTACAAAAGTCTTCTAAGGCGGAGCTTGTATGCCACCAATGCCCTGAATTTATGGCATCAATCTCTATTCCCGATTGCTTCGCCCGTATGCTGACATCCTTACTTCCTAAGTAGTTACAGGGAATGTAATGATTTTAATTGCCTACTAAGGCTGACTCAAAGAATTTTAGAGGCAAAAATCTCAATTTAGTCGATAGATGCAAAGTTTGTCATCTAAATCAAGAGATAAACGACTGAATAAATGAGCTAAATTTAGTCTTTTCTGGAACGGATACGTCTAAGGTTTGTCTTGATCCCCATAGGGTTTTGTTAAAAAATGGTATTGTTCATGAGATTACTTACTATAGATAGATGTGTCCGTTTTTAATGTTTCATGTGTCTGTCTATTACACAAAGCTAAAGAAAATCTAAATCAGTATTTGTACTTGGGGATCGCTAGAACATAGACGGGGAATATAGATTACAACATTCCAAACTCTACAACCGTTAATAGAGAATTTTAATATAAAGCATAGATAAAAATTCTCCTAAAGAGGACTCCCATGAAGACCTTAAATACTGTAACTTCTGCCTGCCGGTATTGTCAGTATTACAAGCCCGAAGGGCGTCGTGGGGGTCTTTGTCAGCAACTCGGCGTGCCCGTTCGAGGCGGCTGGGGAGCCTGTTCTTTAGCACTTCCGGCATTTGCGCCGTCTTGGGAACGTCTCGAAGTAATGATGCGCTGGCAGGATGAAACCCTGAAAACACCGGAGGCGCTCTCAATCAAATGTTCGCTGAACTCTTCTCAAGAATCTACCTCGCTTAACGAGAATGTCTCTACTGCCCAACAGTCAGTAGAAGAAGAGGCGCTGCTCGTATGAATAAAATAAAGAATAGTTAAGCTCACCTTGCAGTTTGTCAAGGCAACTTGCTTAAACTCTTAAAAAAATAAAGATTTGCTTTAGAATCGCACCTTATTTAAGTCAAGGTGCGATTTTTGATTTAAGAGCCTTGTGGGATACTTTTTTACAAAAGATGACTCTTTAAACCCGTTTTCTGAAAAAAAACGGGTTTTTCCATTTGCGAACGACTAAGGCAGCCAAGGGTATTGACGGAAATCGGGTGGACGTTTTTCCAAAAATGCCTGCTTGCCTTCGGCTCCTTCCTCAGTCATGTAATAAAGCAAGGTGGCGTTACCGGCGAGTTCTTGCAAACCAGCTTGTCCATCGCAATCGGCGTTGAAAGCAGCTTTTAGACACCGGATGGCAATCGGGCTTTTTTCTAAAATTTCATTAGCCCACTGGATGCCTTCTTGTTCCAGCTGTTCTACAGGCACGACGCAATTCACTAAGCCCATTTCTAGTGCTTGCTGTGCGCTGTATTGGCGGCAGAGAAACCAAATTTCTCGCGCCTTTTTTTGCCCAACAATCCGGGCAAGATAGCTGGCACCAAATCCACCATCGAAGCTGCCGACTTTAGGGCCAGTTTGCCCAAAAACAGCATTATCTGCGGCGATGGTGAGGTCGCAAATCAGGTGCAGGACGTGTCCGCCACCGATGGCATAACCTGCCACAAGCGCAATGACGACTTTGGGCATGGAACGAATTAGGCGTTGCAAGTCTAGGACATTTAGGCGGGGGATGCCTTCATCGTCTACATACCCAGCTTGTCCCCGCACACTTTGATCGCCACCAGAACAGAAGGCGTATTTGCCATCGGTGTGAGGACCAGCGCCAGTAAATAATACGACGCCAATGCTAGTATCTTCGCGAGCATCGCAGAAGGCGTTGTAAAGTTCAAAGACGGTTTTGGGACGGAAAGCGTTGCGTTTGTGCGGGCGATTAATCGTGATTTTGGCGATACCGTCGCCTTTGTGATAGAGGATGTCTTCGTAGGTTTTGGCAGTTTGCCAGTTGATTTGCATAGAGAGTTGTGCAGTATTTCGAGTTGTGCAGTATTTCGGCTTGAGAATTTTAACCCAGTGTTTGAAATTACGGTGACTAGGTAGAACCTCAAGAGAGAGGAGGCTTGAGCGATCGCTGTGTCATCATGACGACAGGGCTAAGAAAAGGCATTTTATGGGACAGACTGAGAAGAATTCCGAAGTCGAATCTGAGAATTTTAATGCTTTATCGTCAGATAACGCTTTAACCAATCCGAAAGCAGATCGATTAGGATATGCAACCTTTGCAAGATATCTAGCAGACAGTATTTGCAAAATGAGCTTTCCGGAAGGCTTCGTGATTGCAGTCTACGGTTCCTGGGGTTCTGGCAAATCGACGCTGTTGAATTTTTTAGTTCACTATCTAAAGGAAAAACCAGAGGACGAGCAACCAATTATCGTACCCTTTAATCCCTGGTTGTTTTCGGGACACGAAGATATCACAAGGCGCTTCATTGACCAATTACAGGCTGTTTTGAGTGAATTCAAATCTGTACCGAAAGGGTTAAAAGATCGACTAGCCGATTTCGGTAAACTGTTTTCTGAAATTCCTATTCCTTACGCTCCAGCGGGTAAGGTAGTAGAAAAAATATTTGACGATAAGCAAAAGGATACTTCCGACTTAAAAGAAGAAGTCGAAAACACACTGCTAAAGCAGCATCCGCGAATCGTGGTAACAATTGACGATATTGACAGGCTTGCCACTGACGAAATTAGACAGTTGTTTCGCGTTGTCAAAGCCATTCCAAATTTTACAAATGTTGTCTATGTCCTAGTCTGCGATAAAGAAATTGCCCTCAAAGCACTTGCAGACACGCAGGGGACAACTGGAGAAGCCTATCTTGATAAACTTGTTCAAGTTCCTTTTGAGTTACCAATTCCCAATAAAAATCTACTCCGAAGGCTACTTTTTGAAAAACTGAATTTCGTACTTGCTGACACCCCTACACAGCTATTAGATAGAAATTATTGGGGAAATATTTACTATCAAGGGATAGACCAATTTATTACCAACACTCGCGATATCACTCGTTTGATAAACACCTTAAGCATGACGTACCCGGCAGTTCAAGGTGAAGTAAACTCAGTGGATTTCATCGCTGTTGAGTCGCTGCGAGTCTTTTGCCCAACGATATATGACATCATTCGCAAAAATCCTAAAGCTTTTGCAGGAGACACGGATACCAAAGGTTTTATAAGTGCTACAGCAGACGAACTAAAATCTCTTTACAATTCTTGGATTGCTCAGCTTCAAGATGAGGATAAAGAGCCAGTTAAACGGTTGCTATTGATCCTCTTTCCTAAGTTATCAGCGATTTGGGGTAATAATACCCAATACGTTGCACAACAAGAGTTAACATGGCGCAGACAACTGCGCGTGTGCAGCTTAGAAGTATTTCCAGTCTACTTCCGTCTGGCGTTACCAGAAGGTGAATTATCGAATACCGAGATGAAAGCCATCCTGGCTTTGGCAGGCGATGCGAAGGCATTTGGAGAAACTCTTGTAGAACTCGCTAATCAAAAACGTCCTGAGGGTACGACGCAAGTTCGGATATTTTTGGAACAACTTGAGGATTACACTGAAAAAGAAATTCCTTTAAATAGCATTCCTTCAATTGTGCAAGCTTTATTGGATGTGGGCGATCGCCTTTTGCGTCCTGAAGACGAACCGTGCGGAATGTTTGATTTTGGAAATGATATCAGAATCGAGCGCATCATCTCACATCTGTTGCGTCGTCTTGAGGAACCAGCACGGTTTGAGGTGTTGAAACAGGCGATGTCAGATGGTAAGGCAGTTTTAACAATTGTGGACAAAGTAGTCGTCCTAGGTCAACAACACGGTAAGTTTGGAGCTAGTGAATCAAATCTAGAAGAAGAAAGACTTATCAGCGCACAGCACCTTGATGAACTTGAAGAAATTGCCTTAAATAAGGTGCAAGATGCCGTGCAGCAAAACTCCCTATTACAAACGCCAGGTTTAGCACATATCCTGTATTATTGGCGGGAGCAAACAAGCGAGGATGAAGTCAAACAGTGGGTTAAAGAGGCGATTAAAAACGACGAAGGGCTAGTTGATTTCTTTGAGAAGTTTTTTGAAAAAGCATTTAGAAAATCTGAGTCTAATATGGGTCAAAGCACCGGCTACGGGCTTGAGCCGAATTTACTTGAACCCTACGTTGACGTATCTTTAGCGATTAACCGGCTTAGGAGCCTTCTTGAAAAGGATTGTTTAACAGAAGAACAGAAAAATGCGATCGCGCAATTTATTGAAGAATATGACAGGAGTCAGCAGGAGAAAGATTCTGACGATCCATTAGCATGAAAGGCTGAATGATTCACCAGAGTTAACGTTCACAGGATATCTGCTGCAAATTTTCCTAAATTCTCTTTCCGCCATTTGGCATCTACCTTGCGATTGGTTGGCAACTCTAAAACCCGGAGTCCCTGCGATGGTAATGGGTTTAATCGTTGCTTCAGGTGTTCCCAGGATGTAATCACTTCATGCTCTACATTGTAAGTAGCACAAAGCTGAGCAAAATTTATATCCTGTGGTGTGGCAAAAAATTCTTCAAAGGGTGGGTTAAATTTGGAAATCGGCAACATTTCAAAGATGCCGCCGCCATTGTTGTTAATTAAAATTATGGTCAAATGCCCTATAAATTTACTTCTCAGTAAAAAGCCGTTAGTATCGTGCAATAAAGCTAAGTCACCTGTCAGCATCACAGTGCTTTGATTGCGATGTGCAATGCCTAAAGCTGTCGATAAGGTGCCATCAATGCCATTCGCGCCTCGATTAAAAAAGGGCTGAATCCCGGAATTGTTGGGTGCCCAGAAAAACTCTACATCTCGCACCGGCATACTATTAGAAATAAACAGAGGAGTGCCCGGTGGTAGCGTCTTGGAAAGTAACCAAGCGGCTTTTCCTTCAAAAAGTGTGTCCATTGTTGCCATCGTTTGGTCGATGGCTTTCCTGACCTTTGATTCGGCTTCACACCAACTGCTGAGATAAGACGCGATCGCTTGCGTCTCTACAAGTTCATTTGGGTAGGTTTGAAATAGGTGTTCTATGGAGATTCGCAGGTGGGTTGTATTGCCGTGCAAGGGATCTAAATTGTGGTGGCTGGGGTCAATTACCCATCGGCGCGGTTGAGTTTTATCTAGCCAGTTTCGCAGTTCTTTACTGGTAGGTAATTCACCGATTTGAATTACCATTTCTGGTGTCAGTTTTTGCGCTAACTGCTGATTACGCAGGATTAAGTCATAGGTAGAAATTAGATAAGGGTTCAGTTGACTATAGTTCCTTAATGGAGATAGCGCCTCAGCCAATACAGGCCATTTTAAAGATTTGGAGAGGTGCGCGATCGCGATCGCATACTCTTCCGGTATTTTCGGTTGTGCAGTCCCAGCGATAATAATTCCTCTGTCACATTGCTGCCACTCCTGTATGGGGTTGAAAGTGGTAGGTTGCAGGTTGAAAGTTGCTCCTAATGGCTGACAATTTGCAAAGAAATCTTCTTCTAGTAGAGACGCACCATTTTGCATCTCTACAGCACCGTCGGGAATTGGGGCGAGGGGGTCGCGGAAGGGGATGTTAAGATGAACGGAGCCTGGAGTCGGAAAGAGCGTTCTTTCCCACGCATACATCACTGTCTGCCGCAGATAACCCAGCATTCCCATCTCTAGAGAAGGCAACGCTAACTCAGCTTGCCAGTTGGGATAATTGCCAAATAATTTCACCTGATCGATCGTCTGTCCAGAATGACAATCTCGCAATTCTGGGGGGCGATCGGCGGTTAAAACTAAAAGCGGAATTCGACTTTCCCTAGCTTCAATTACGGCTGGGTAAAAATTTGCCCCGGCAGTTCCAGAAGTGCAAACTAACGCCACCGGCAATCCAGATTTTTTCGCAATTCCTAATGCCAAAAATGCGGCGGATCGTTCGTCCAAAACAGGAATGGCTTCTATCTCATCAGTTTGAGCGAAAGCAACAGTAAGGGGTGTTGAACGAGAACCTGGACAAATAACGGCTGTGGTTAATCCTAGTCGCTTTAATGTTTCGGTTAGGATGGAAGCCCAGAGGGAGTTGGTGTTACGAAAATCAACGGGCATTTAAAAGAAGAATGAACCGCAAAGACGCTAAGAAAGAAAGAGAGAAGAGAGAGTTCCGGCTAGACTAAGGCTTTTAGAAGTGCCTGGAGTTTAAGTTGAATTTCTGCTAATTCTTTGTCTGGATCGGAACCAGCAACGATACCGGCACCGGCGTAGAGTCTGGCACGACAGCCATCTATGAGTGCTGAGCGAATTCCCACAACAAATTCACTATTTCCTTGGCGATCTACCCAACCGAGCGGCGCGGCATATAATGACCTATTGAAGGTTTCATAGCGGCAAATTTCTTTCTGGGCACTCTCGCTGGGGACGCCAGCAACGGCTGGTGTCGGATGGAGTTCAGCCAGGATTTCTAAGGGATGAACGCCTGCCGGGATTTTCGCCTGAATGGGTGTCCATAAATGCTGAATATTTAAGAGTTTCAATAGCTGTGGTTGGGACAATACTTGAGGATTTAAACCTAGCTGGGAAAGGCGATCGCGAATAAAATCAATGACTACTCGATGTTCGCGCCTTTCTTTTTCACTGGTTAGTAACCGATTTGCTAATTCCGCATCTTCACTTGCTATTTTTCCTCTGGGTGCTGAACCTGCCAGAGCGTCCGTTACTAATTCATGGTCATGAATACTAATTAAACGTTCGGGACTTGCACCAATAAAACTTTGTCCCTTGCCGTTACTGGTGGAAAAAATATTGCAATCAGGATTGCGAGTTCGTAAATGATTGACGGAGGGAATTAACTGGAAAGGAATCGGGGAGATAACATCAAGGGCGTGAGCCAAAACAATTTTATGAATTTTTTCTTCCTGAATTGATGATAAAGCCTTAACCACCGATGATTTAAAATGGTTTACATCTGCAACATCGTGTTTCTTAAATAGTTTTCTGGCATCAATTGCGATATCTAGAAAAGATGCACTATGAAATCTTTCTAAACTAGTAACTCTGATTGCCTGAAATGTACGCCATAAGCTTTCAGTTAAATCTTGAATATTTATCTCTGAATCAATCAGAATATTTGCGACTACTACCGAAGTCTGATTTTTTAGAGAGATTTGCCATCGGGGTAAGAATACTGTGGCGGAAGGAAAAAGAGAATCCGCTCCTAGATTTTCATTAAAAAATGTAAAAGCGCAGAAAAAATGAGCGCCCGAAAAAGGTAAATTAACTTCACCAATACTCGTGGTATTGGCAATGCAAGATTGAATAAACTCCTGGGATTTGTTAAACCGATTGGGGCTTTCTAGTGTTAGCGCAGCTGCGGTGTCGATGGCAGCGATCGCTTCTCCTTGTGCTGGTTTTTCAAAGTAAAAGTGTAATTGATCGGGTCTAGCGATCGCCTGAAGGACAACCAACGGATCGACTGCTGGGATTTCTTGAGAAATACTGAGGAGCTGTGTCTGTTTTTTTTGTACAGCAGTCTGCTTAAAGGCTAAAAGAAATTGATGCAGTTCGTGAGTGTCTTGAAAAAGGTTTTTAAGATAGGGTGTGACTAGCATGGAAGCGAGGATAGGTTGGCAATTTGATGTTAATACAACTAGCTGTGGCTCCTGGTTTATTGTTAGTAATCGAACAAACCTATCCTAAGAGCCAATAGAATAATGACAGTCCGTTGAAAACTGGTCGTATCTGCCAGTCTTCCCCTATTTTCTAAAAGTAAGGTGTGCTTACCAATAACCTTATTGAAATTCTTAACAATTCTCCAAAAATATTTCTTGAGGAATAAGGCTAAGCCTATGTATTGGTTTCTCTGTAGTATTTCTAGTTTACAACTTTCGCCTGCTTTTAAGATTGTCGTCATACTTTCAATGATTCCTTAACTTAAATTTCAGGATGATTACCGCAGGGGCATCTTCATTGATTAGATTTTAAAAACTCTTAAACATTGTATCTAAATCTACACTGTTTAGATAAAATGTGTGATTTGACCGAGCAGAATATGCGGGAGGTCATAACAAGTAGCTAGTTTTGAAAGAACCTGCTTAAGATTTGACATAGGCTAGTCTTCCATAGGTCAAGACACAACTGGAAACCTCTGTCTCCCTACTAAAGGGCTTGTAACAAAGTCTGTAGCAAATATCCTATCACGGCTTTAGAGTTGTAAAATTTGGTAGCTTCTTGGCAGTAGCATAGATTGAGACTAATGAATACAAAATTGATTAATCATCCCACCAGTGGAGGGGCAAACATCAGCGACCCCGGTCTTTGGATGGCAGCGATTAAGCCGCCCATGTACAGCGTTGCTATTATTCCAATTTGGGTGGGAACATCTGTTGCTTTTGCTGACACTCAAGTGCTTCAGGGAGCAATATTTTCTACATTTTTAATGTCAGCAATTTTGATTATTGCATGGCTGAATCTCAGCAATGATGTGTTTGATTCGGAGACGGGTATTGATAAAAACAAAGCCCACTCCTTGGTGAATTTGACAGGTAACAAATCATTAATTTTTTGGCTAGCAAATCTGTTTTTAGGGCTGGGTGTACTGGGAATCTTAGCGATCGCATGGTGGCAACAAGACCTCACAGTCATCGGATTGGTACTCCTGAGCTGTGCGTTGGGCTACAGCTATCAGGGACCTCCCTTTCGCTTAGGCTACCAGGGTTTGGGGGAAATTATCTGCTTTATTTGCTTTGGTCCCCTAGCAGTGGCGGCGGCTTATTATAGTCAAACCGGCACATGGTCGATGACCAGCCTTGCAGTGTCTATTATTGTAGGGATTGCCACGAGTTTAATTTTGTTTTGCTCCCATTTTCACCAGGTTGCGGACGATTTGGCAGCCGGGAAGCGATCGCCCATCGTCCGCCTAGGCACTCAGAGAGGATCGCAATTATTGTCTTGGTTTAGCGGCAGTATTTATGCGCTGACTGGGTTGTTTGTCGTTTTGCAAATTTTCCCCGTTTGGACGTTGCTAACCTTTGCAAGTTTGCCCTTCGCTATCAAATTATGCCGCCACGTCCACCAGTATCACGCTCAACCTGAGAAAGTCAGTAACAGCAAATTCATCGCAGTATCTCTACACTTTTGGAGTGGGCTGCTGTTGGGATTGGGGTTTGTACTGCCCTTATAGCTGATGCAATATCAGTTTGAATTTCGTCCTTACCGGCGGAGGTTTGTGCATCCCTTGCAAACCAGTCACGGCAACTGGGACATCCGCGACGGCATCATCCTCCGCCTCACTGATGAGAACGGGCAAGTCGGCTGGGGCGAAATTGCCCCCCTGAGCTGGTTTGGTTCCGAAACCTTAGAGCAAGCGCTGTCATTTTGTCGCCAGCTGCCGGAGGAAATTACCGATGAAACGATTTTCTCCATCCCATCTGCCCTTCCCGCCTGTCAATTTGGCTTCGAGTCCGCTTGGGAAGATACCTGCCGAGTACAGTCGCGGCTATACGAATCAAACCTGCCGGAGTTTAGCCTTGAGCAAAGCGAAGGGCAATTTTCAAATCTATTTGTAGAGATGCGAAATTTTGCGTCTGTGCAGTCCGCGAAGGCGGACTTCGTTTGTGTCACCGCGAACTCATTCGCCAAGTCTATTTGCTACAGCGGCTTATTACCTGCTGGCGAAGCTGCCTTAAGCCAATGGCAGACGCTGTGGAACCAGGGATATCGCACCTTCAAATGGAAAATTGGCGTTTACCCAATTGCCGACGAACTAAAAATTTTCCAACGACTTACCCAAACACTGCCAGAAGGGGTAAAACTGCGCCTGGATGCCAATGGCGGACTCAGTTACGAGGAAGCCAACCTGTGGCTGTGGACTTGCGACAATGTTACGGCGGAGGAATTACCTGTAGAAATTGAATTTCTCGAACAACCGCTGTCTGTGGCTCAATTTCAGGGGATGGCGGAATTAAGTATGTGCTACGCCACTGCGATCGCCTTAGATGAATCAGTGGCTACAATTGACCAGATGGAAGCTGCGTACCGTGACGGTTGGCGGGGAATTTTTGTGATTAAACCGTGCATTGCCGGTTCCCCATCCCGTTTGCGCCAATTTTGCCAACAACATGAAATTGATGCCGTGTTCTCCTCCGTCTTTGAAACCACGATTGGTAGACAGGCAGCATTAAAGCTAGCAGCAGAATTATCCCGTCACAATCGAGCCGTTGGTTTTGGTATTAACCACTGGTTTGACGAAGATGAAGAAATCTGATTTAAGAACCTATGGAATCGCCGCTAGACTATCTTAAAAAACGTGCTATTGATGATTGGCTGATTGGTTACGACAGTCGCAACTTTATTTATATTGCCGAGCAATTATTTAATCAATTAACCCCACTTGCGAACTCTAAAAACAAACCAAAAATATTACTGACAGAGCGAGAACCAATCCAATTTCTTGCCAGCTTCATCGCTGCCTGTGCCGCTGGTTGCCCAGTTTTTCTTTGTAATCCCAACTGGGTTAAACACGAATGGCAACAAGTTTTTGATTTAGTCCAACCAGACCTAATTTGGGGAGATTGCCCTTATCCTTTAACCTCCCCATCTTGTAGAGACAAAAATCGCGTCTCTGCAACTAGCAACAACTGGATTATGATTCCCACCGGAGGTTCATCAGGGCAGATTCGATTTGCCATCCACACCTGGAAAACCTTAATGGCATCCGTACAAGGTTTTAGACAGTATTTTCAAATAAATCCAGTAAATTCTTTTTGTGTATTGCCCCTGTATCATGTCAGCGGTTTGATGCAATTTATGCGTTCCTTCACCTCTGGGGGAAGATTAGCAATTGTGCCATTTAAAGAATTAGAATCTAGTGAAAAGTGCGAGATCGATCCATCTGAATTTTTTCTATCATTAGTACCTACTCAACTACAACGTCTCCTCCACAATCCAGATTTAACCGCTTGGTTATCCCGCTTTCAGACAGTGCTTTTGGGAGGTGCCCCTGCGTGGATAAAACTTCTGGAGGAGGCGAGACGCCACAGCATCCGCTTAGCACCCACTTATGGCATGACAGAAACCGCCTCGCAAATTGCCAGCCTCAAACCAGAATATTTTCTCAACGGTACTAACAATTGCGGTCAGATTCTTCCCCATGCCAAAGTGACAATTTGTAGTTCTAGCAGCGAGATATTAGAAATTAATCAAGTAGGAACTGTTACCATTAAATCTGGTTCTTTGACACTTGGTTACTATCCAGAAAAATTTCTTAATCAACAACATTTCCAAGTAGATGATTTAGGCTTTATTGACGAACAGGGTAATTTAAATATTATCGGTCGTAGCAGTAACAAAATTATCACAGGTGGCGAAAACGTCTTCCCCTCTGAAGTAGAAGCTGCAATTCAAGCTACAGGTTTAGTTGCTGATGTCTGTGTAATTGGTTTACCCGACTCTCACTGGGGACAAATTGTAACAGCCGTTTATGTTCCCAGTAAATCAGACATTTCTACTTATACTCTACAAGTAGAAATTGAAGATAAATTGAGCAAATTTAAACGCCCTAAATACTGGGTGCCAGTAGAAACATTACCAAGAAACACTCAGGGAAAAGTGAACCGCGAACAGCTACAAAGAATTGCTTATACTAGGGTATTTGAGTGGCAGTATAACGAAGTGTAACGCACTCTATAAACTCTCTCTTCGCATCCTTTGCGTCTACTCGCGCATCCCTCTCGCGCATCCGCGCCGCTACGCGAACGCTAATGCGGTTTATTCCTCTTCTTCCTTCAATTGCTGAAGCCATCGAATCATCTCCGCTGGAATTTCTTTTCTACTTCTAGTAGCTGCATCGATGCAAACGTGCCGAGTAATTGCTTGTGCGACTACCCGATTCTCTGCAATAAATTGGTAATTAACTTCAAATTTTTCAGATGAAAGATGTTGAGGAATTAACTGAATAACTACTTTGTCACCACAATACATCGGACTGAAAAAATCAACGCTGGCATGAACAATAGGAATCGCAACATTCGGGTTGCTGAAAAACAACTTGAGATTGATATCCAAAGCCGCTAGGGATTCTTCATAAGCTTCGTGACACATTGCCAAGACATTAGCAAAGTAGACAACACCGGCGGCGTCGGTATCCTGAAAACGAATCGTTCGGGTATAAGTAAATGACATTTATAGATAGATGCGATCGCTTCGCCTTAAACTTTGTTTTACGCTTCCTCTAGCCTTTCTATTCTCTCATCTACCAACCACTAATAATTTTCTTCAGCTCTCCAACATCTAAACAATCGAAAGCAAAAGCTTTACGAAGCAGCTTGCTAGGAATAAACTCATCATACTTTTGCATTTTTAAAGGTTCTTCAACAGCAACTAAATCTAGCGCTGTAATCCTTTTATTGCCAAACGCCAGGATTTCCGAGCCAAGCTTTTCTACCCCTACCCCATCCTTTCCAAGTTTAACGGTCATAAAGTATGGAGCTTGGCCCCCAATCTTCTTGATATCCAGAGACTCTCTACCAAAGAAATTTAGAAACCTTTCCAAGGTGCGGTAAGCGACAGTACCCATCCAAGGAAATATGCAGCAAGTTTTGCTTCCTAATGAAACAATATTATTTCTTTCAAATTCCCCAAATCGAGCTAATTGACGAGCTTCATTCAGGCGCTTTTTAGCATTACTTTGCAAATAGCTATACTGCATATCTTCAAAAAGAACCTTTCGCATCCGTTCAAGAACTTTTGTATGAATATTGCTACTGCCACCATGCCAAGAAATTTTAGCTTGACCTTGCGCTTGCTTGACAAAAACTGTTTTTGTTTTAGCATCGCTATCCAAAACTTCCCAGGTTCTACCTGCCAAGGCAAAGCAATTGCCAACAGGAGGAGGCATCAGGATACTGCCAATTTCCATCGATTCATCCCTAACAGCATACTCAACCGTGTCGGAAAAAACGGCGTAAAAATGAAAATTTTTTACAATTTTCTCGCCAGCTAATCCGATAATTAATTTGTCTCCCTCAGTCTGCTGAATGTGGTCAATTCCTATCAAGTTTCGGAGCAATTGCCTAAAATCATCTTTAGATATAGCTGCAAAGGGTGGTAAGGCTAAAACTTGCTGAGCTAAAGCTGCGGGAGAGAGTTCCTCCAGCGCTGCTAAAATACTCATTGTTTGGTGATATAAAAGGCTAAAAGGATATTTAACCGGCTTGATTGGCTCAATCCAGCGTTCTTCTAAGTAAAGTTGGATAATCGCGATAGCTTGCAACAGTTGCCAAGGAATTTGATTAGGAAGCGATTCCTCTGTTGATAGTTCTTCCTCCGCGCAAACAAACCGCATATCTGCCGCACTTCCTCGCCTTCCCGAACGTCCCAATCTCTGCAAGAAACTGGATACAGATAAAGGCGCGTTTAATTGAATGACTCGCTCTAATTGACCGAGATCGATTCCTAATTCAAGCGTGATAGTTGCAGCAGTAACAGATGGAACTTTGGTATCGCGCATCGCATCCTCAGCCGCTTCCCTTAAGGAGGTAGAAATACTGCCATGATGGACGTGATAAATATCTGGTAATCCTTCAGCTTCGGCTATTTCACGCAGGCTGGCAATCACTGATTCTGTATCTGAGCGATTGTTAGCAAAGATCAGGCTTTTTCGAGATTTAGTGATATCAAAGATATGCCTGTAGTAAGGACTAACAACTAAATCATCAGTCTCATCTGTTTCAACGGGAGAAACAAAAAAATGCTCTAAAGCCAGATTGATTTTTCGTTTTCCTCCCTCGATATCCGGAGTAATGACTGGCGTTTCAGTTCCCAGTCGCAGCCAGTCTTCAGCGAGTGAGTAATCGCCAAGGGTAGCCGATAAACCAATCCGACGGGTGGGATTTTTTACAAATTTTGAAAGGCGTGCCAACTGGCAGAGAATTTGGCAACCTCGTTCGGAACCCATAAAAGCATGGATTTCATCAATAATGACAAAACGTAAATCTCCAAACAAGCGAAACAGTTGAGTATTTTTATTAATTAAGAGACTTTCTAAAGATTCTGGCGTTATTTGCAAAATCCCTTTGGGATCTTTTAGTAGTTGTTTCTTCCGAGCCTGAGAAACATCACCGTGCCAGTGCCAAACTGGAATATCCGCTTCTTTTAAAAGGTCATTTAAACGCTCAAATTGGTCGTTAATTAACGCTTTTATTGGGCTAATATAAAGTGCCCCAATCGTTGTAGATGGTTTTTGATGTAATAAAGTTAGAACGGGAAGAAAAGCTGCTTCTGTTTTCCCGGATGCGGTTCCGGCGGCGATTAACAAGTGAGCATCCGTGTCAAAAATAACCTTACAGGCTTCAACTTGAACGTCTCTTAATTCAGTCCAATCTTGGGTGTAAATGTATTCTTGAATAAAAGGCGCTAATTTAGCAAAAGCCTGTTCGCTCATAGGGTAAATTCTGCAAATTCAGTATTCCCATCTACCTCTGGGTTTTTGCCGGGAGAAGTCGGTTTAAAATTGGAACCATGAATGAGTTCTCTGAAAGAGAGGTTGGGGTTTTGTTGAAGGATATTCAAAATACTGATAAAATCGCGGACAACTTCACGGGGTGTCAAGAATTTGTCTGCACCTAAGCGATTGACAACTTCTTGCATAAACTCTTGCAAGTCACTCGGTTTCAGAGTTTTATTATAGTTGTAATGGGTAGCATGAATATCCACCAATCGGTGCAAAAGCTCGGATATATTTTGCTGGGTTAATATTTCTAGCTGGATGACGGGTGCTGAGGTATCCTGATGACCTCCTTTGACACGGCTGCTTAAGCGCGATCGCAAGGCTTCATCACTGTACAACCCCCGGCGTTTGTCCTCCACAAATTCGGGCGTTCCTCCGATAAAAATGCCAAGATTTTCTGCTCTTCCCTGCATCGTATCGTTGAACATTGCCAATAGCTTATCGTAGTTTTTTTGACGAGAAGCGGTATGAGTAATTTTGTACAAATGAACGGCTTCATCCACCAAAATTAAAAGCCCTTTGTAGCCAATTTCTGAAACAAACTTTGCAACTAGCTTGATGTAGTCATACCAAGTTTCATCATCAATGATGACACGCACTCCTAGCCCAGTTTTTGCCTCAGTTTTAGTTCCAAATTCTCCTCGAAGCCAACGTAGCGCCGCTTCCTTTTTATCATCATCATCAGAACGATAGCCGCGCCAATAGGCGATGATGACATTCGCAAAGTCAAACCCGTGAACTAAGCCTTCTATATCCTTAACGACTTCCCGAATTTTCTCTTCTACTTTATCGTCAAACCCAGTGTCGTTGGGTCGCATCCCGCTTTCTTGTGCAACTTGGTTTTGAATATTATTAATCCATCCTTCCAAAATGGGTGTGAAAGCGCCACCTTCTGGGCGAATTTTGGTGGAAAGATTCTGCATTAATTCCCGATAAGTTGCAACCCCTTTTCCGTCAGTTCCTGCGAGTCGCCGTTCGGGAGATAAATCAGCATCAGCTACTACGAAACCTCTTTCCATCGCGTGGTTGCGAATCAGTTGTAGCATAAAGCTTTTACCGGAACCATAGCGTCCTACAACGAAGCGAAATCCGGCACCGCCTTCGCCAATATTATCGAAATCCTGTAAAATAGCTTTGACTTCTTTTTCTCGTCCGACAGCAATATGTTCAAGACCGATTCTAGGTACAACACCTGCACCAAGAGAACTGATTAAAGCAGTCGATATTCTTTTGGTAATCTTGAGTTTTGTCATATTTTAAAATAATTTATTTGTTGCTAAGGCGGGCCAAGCTTTGACGTTTCTCATTCCGTCTCATCGACGGAGAATAAGGTGAGGTTTTTGATTCGGTTTATTTATGTTTTATAAAGAATTTTGATAAATTGTTGGTTTTATAAAACTAAGTTTCGAGCATCTTCTTCACTTTTGTCAAGTGTTCTTCTGCGATCGCAGGCGGAATCGATGCCGAACCTGGTTCAATGATAAAATCGCCAATGGTATCTATAGCACGTTCGTTTATTGCATCTATCAATAGTTGAGGCATAGTTATATTTGTCTCAGCGATTTTCTTGAGAGTTGCACCTGGATTGTTTTGCTCTACTATGGCTTTGATTATCTGAATATCATCATTCGTAAGTTTTGTTTTTAGAGCAGTCCATTCCGCCGATAAGTTTTCTACTGATTGTTTTCTTTGTATTTCTAAAAAAGGGATTGCCTGGGATTGTCCTTTTTGAGGTTTTTGGAAGTTTAAGTTACCACTCTTTAACTGCTCGTATTCCAACTTTAAAGAGGATACTTGCCCTTGCAACTGACCTAATTCTACTTTTAAAGACGCCAGAGATTGATTCAGCACCGCTCTCTGTGCTTCCAGGGTCTGAAGCTGAGCTTGCAGATTATCTACTTCTGATTGTAAAGGACGTTTTTGTTTTTTGAGATTAGTGATTTCCTGTTCAAGGATTGTTTTCTGATTCTGATTATCTGCAACTTGATCTTGCAGTTTTTTGAATTCCGTTTTCAGGAAATTTAAGCTAGTTTCTGTCTTCTGCTTTTCCGATGTTGCAGCCAACAAAGATTCATTGAGTTCTGCTTTTTGCCTTTCCAGAACCTCAAGTTGAGTTTGGAGAATAAACCCTTGTTCTTCTAGTTGGTATCTATAAGCTCCTAAAGTGGACACTTCCCGATTAATGACCTCTCTTCGGTTATAGCTTTCTGCTATTTGTCCGTGCAATTGGTTTAGGCTTGACTCCAAATAATAGAGATCATCTTCTAAGCTTTGTCTTTCGTCAGAAATCGCTTGAATTTCATTTTGTATGAAGAACTTCTGCTTTCTTTGTTTAATTTGTACAACAATGGCTCCTGCATAAGTAGCAGGTACAGTAATTAAACCTGTAACCAAGGCTTTTGGGAAATCTCGGTTGGCAATAAAGCTCAGGAAAAAGCTCACACCGAAGGCAATTAAACCCAGTAAAATCCGATTGCTTACCTTAACCGATCGCATATCATTTTTTGTGAGATAAAGTCAGCATTTCCCAAGTTCTAATTCATACGAACAGAATTCTAATTATGTGTTTAATCTACGAGATTCTGAACCAGTAACAGCTAAATCTGCCCTGAGAAAGTCAATGAATTGCCGTGCTGTACGTCCAGAACGCCCGTTGTGGCGAGTTGCCCACTGTAAGGCACGATACTCTAAATCTTCCTGAGTGAGGGAAATGTCGGCTTGGGTTGCGAGATGGCGAACAATGCTTAGGTAGGTGTTCTGATCGGCGGGTTCAAAGGTTAAAGTCAGACCAAAGCGATCGCTAAACGACAGCTTTTCCTGAACCGTATCCCAGGCGTGAATTTCTTCATTGTCCTTGGGACGAGGGCGATCGCTAAAAAATTCTCGAATCAGATGCCGCCGATTGGAAGTCGCATAAACCACCACATTTTGAGGACGTGCGGTTAAATTGCCCTCCAGCACTACTTTAAGAGCTTTGAAAGCGTCGTCATCCTCCTCAAAGGAGAGATCGTCAACAAAGATGATGAACTTCTGAGGCACACCCCGCAACTGCTCGACAATGGTTGGTAAATCTTTCAGTTCAGATTTGGCAACTTCGACGAGGCGGAGGTTTCCCGTATCAGGCTCATTTAACAACCCCTTCACCAAAGAAGATTTGCCGCTACCACGACTGCCGTAGAGCAAAACGTGTAAAGCTGGATGACCGGCGAGTAAAAATTTTGTATTCTTCAGCAAAGAGTCTTTCTGAGACTCGTAGCCGACTAATTCTGGAAGCTGCACGGGATCGGCATATGAAATGCCTACCAACTGCCCAGATTGCCAGCGTAACGCCCGATAAGAAGCAAACAGCCCCGTTCCGTATCGCTGATAATGAGCGGCTAAAGATTCCAGCACATCTACCCAATTTTCTGACATTTGGAATTTCTCCCAAATGGGCAATTCGTGAATTGCACCTACCCTATCCTGCTGCTGGTTCCAGGCGACTGGTGCCGCGAGTAACTTGGCTGTGGCTTGCACCCACCGGCTCAACTGGTCGCTACTGCAATTGTAGAGGCTCTGCAAGGCTTGTAAATCGTGCTGGGCAGCAGCTACCAGCGCCGGAGGCAGTAAAGACGATTGCTGGACTTGCTTGCTAAAAGGATTGTCAGTTCTGAGAATTTGGGTAATTAGGTAGTCTTGCCAACCTTGATTTCTGGCGGCTAAAGCTTGAAACCAAGTGCCGTAAGCTTGCAGGCAAGCCAGTCCATTGGTGTTGCTGCTGCTTAAGGCTTGTAGCAGATTCAGGAAAGCCGTGCCGACTTCCCCACGGAGGACGGATTGATAAAGTAACAGAGAAGCAGCTTGACGTTGCAGAAATTCGATTGAAGCGATCGCTTGAGTATCCATTAATCAACTGAGTGGTGTATCTCAGCTATGGTAAATTGTCTCCCGACGCTAGAAATAAGTTCTACTCAAGCAATGAGGTTTTAACGAGATGAATCTGGGTACTATCGCCGCGATCGCTTACGGAATTTTAGCCATTGTCGGCGGCATCATGGGCTACTCTCAAGCTCAAAGCAAAGCGTCGTTGATTTCTGGCAGTATCAGCGGCTTATTACTCATTCTCGGCGGCGTGATGTTATTGCAGGGACAAGCGTGGGGGCTGATTTTAGCAACTGTTGTCACCGCTGTTCTCATCATTGTCTTTGCCATCCGGTTGTTTAAAACTCGCAAATTTATGCCTGCGGGATTAATGACGCTCTTAGGTTTGGCGGCGCTGGCGGTGATGATTCAACAACTGGTTGCGATAGTGTAGCGATCGCATAAAGGATAGATTTAAAGCATAGATTGCCTAAACTATCTGGCGAAGTGGAATCTCAATAATAAACTCCGCTCCCCTACCTGGTGCTGAGAGACATTGCAATTGACCATTGTGCTTTTCTACAACAATCTGGTAGCTAATTGCCAAACCCAGTCCAGTGCCTTTGCCAATGGCTTTGGTAGTAAAAAAGGGATTAAATAGCTGTTGTCTCACCGCCTCTGTCATTCCAGAGCCATTATCCGCAATTTTGATAACGACGCGATCGCACTCTAGTACCTCAGTGCGAATTTTGATCCAGCTGGGATTTGCCTTGATTTCGGAAAGCGATCGCTGTTTGTTATACTCATCCAACGCATCAATGCCATTCGCGATCAAATTCATAAACACTTGATTGAGTTGTCCTGCGTAGCACTCAACTTTAGGTAAGTGCCCGTACTCCTTAATTATCTGAATGTTGGGATGATCCGGTTTTGCTTTTAGGCGGTTATGCAGAATCATCAGGGTACTATCAATTCCTTCGTGAATATCAACCGCCTTCATTTCAGCTTCGTCAATTCGCGAAAAATTCCGCAAGCTAAGAACAATTTCCCGGATGCGATCTGCTCCCACCTTCATTGATGACAACAGGTTAGGAAAATCTTCCATCATAAAATCTAGGTCAATCGCTTCTATCTCCTCCTGAATTTCTGGCGTTGAGTTCGGGTATTGCTGATGATAGAGCCGCAATAGATTTAATAAATCTTGGGTGTATTCTCTGACATGGGTGAGATTCCCAAAGATAAAGTTAACTGGGTTATTAATTTCGTGAGCAATCCCTGCAACCAATTGTCCTAAACTGGACATTTTTTCGCTTTGAATTAATTGACCTTGAGTACGTTGGAGTTCTTGGAGAGTATGTTCTAGCTGCTGATTTTTTTCTTTTAACTGAACTTCTTTCTCCTGACGGGCTTCCTCAGCTTGTTTGCGAGCGGTAATATCCATCACGGTGGCACCAAGAGCCATCGGCTTGCCATCTTCTCCAGGTATGGGAAATTGAGAAGTCAACCAGTGCATCAGGACGCCTGGATTGCCAGGTAATTCACCGCACGTCTCCATGTTGAGAATCGCTTCGCCTGTCGTCAGTACTTTGCGTAATGTCGATTCGATCGCTTGTGCAGCGTCGGGCAAGACTTCAGCCAGGGATCTTCCTAAATGTTCTTCTACAGACAAGCCATTGAAGTGTGCTAGCGCTTCGTTGATTTGCAGATACCGCATCTGGTCGTCAAGAATACAGAGTCCGACCGGCGCAACGCTAATAAATGAGTTCAAAAGCTGCTCGCGCCGCGCTAATTCTTTTTCCAACGCCTTGCGATCGCTAATGTCTCGCGACATCCCAATCAAACCGATAACGTTTCCTTGGGGATCGCGATAGATATTTTTTGTTGAGAGATACGTCACCGCGATGTTATTGATATAGACAATTTCCTCCAACGTCTGAGTTGTCCCAGAAGCCATAATTCTGCGGTCAGTCTCCATAAGTTGAGGGGCGACCTCAGGTGGAAATACCTCGGAGTCATCCTTTCCAATCATCTCCTCTACAGACTTGCCAAGTAGGTTGGCACCAGTGGAGTTGATCATTAAGTAGCGACCCTGAAGATCCTTGATAAAAATGATATCAGTTGTTCCTTCAATGACTGCATTCAAGAGGTTATAGCTTACTTGGAGCGCCTCCTCTGTCTCCTGGTGTTCGGCAATTCGCTGGTGTAATTGCTCGTTCAGTTGACTCAGCTCGATCGTGCGCTCCTCAACTCTATCTTCTAGCTCTTGATTCACCTGTTTCAGTGCTGCTTCTGCTCGGTGGCGCTGGCTGTCAACCGCATTCAGGAATCTGGCATTCCACCAAATTAGAAAGGCAAAAATAACTACGTTGAATACGCCAAAAAGAGCCAGCCCAAGTTCGCTGTCATAAATCTGAGATTGGTAGCCGCATAAAATGAACCAGCCCAATACTGAGGGAATGCCAATCGCGGCTGGCGACATCCGCCGCACCATCAATCCGCCTGCTTTGTCGCTTGTAACAACTGTCATTAGTCCTCGATCTGGACAAGCAAACAGGACGCCGATGGAAAGCAGGATGAATGCGATCGCTGTGTGCAACGCCACACCTGTGTTGTAACTCTTGCCGTACAACGAGGTGATGCCGTAGATATAGCCCAAAAGACCCAGAAAACCAATCAAAAACCCGCCTAAGCTAAAGCATTGAGCCGGACGGTACGCTCTTTTAGATAACAGCAGAAGGGCAGAGCCAAGCATGAAAAAGCTCAGGGCACTATTGGGAGACATTCGCCCTGGTGCAGAGGTGCCAACAGCGCCTGCTGGGTCTTTAAACAGCAGTTCGTCAATTCCTAGATTCCATCCAAACCCATACTCAATTAGTGTCAATAAACCGATTAAAATGACGATGATCGCCAACACTTGAGAAAGGTCAAACGAAGACTTTCTCCGGTTATCTTTTGCCTTTTGTCTTCTGTGTTCCGCATCGTGCCACAAACACAAAGACAATCCACTCAGAATAAAGGCTATGCTTGTGTTGGCTTTCATGCTTACCAGCCCTGGCAAAATGCTTTTAAGGGCTGTAATATCTAATATCCAGCCCAGTAAAACAACACATCCAATTAGGGTGACAATAATACCGGATTTTCTGGAGTAGGATTGTGGAAATTCGATAAACTCCGTCTTTTTAATCATAAAAATCGGACTCTTCCAAATATCAATAACTGACCAATTATTAACTTTTAATAGAGAAAATCTTTTGAGATTTGCTAGATAAATTTATACAAATTACCAAAATAATACAATTTATTGTTTGTGCCTAAATATAGGCTAAACTTAAATTTATTCCTAATAAACATAGGATAAATTTACTAATTATAAAACCGTATTTACATTGACTATTTGTCCGTTTTTTACGAAAAAGTCAGTAAATTCACAGATAAATGTTCTGACCTTGTTCTGAACTATTGTAAAAAGAACCATTTAGCGATCGCTTTTGTATTTATTGCAAGGACGCTAGCGAATCAAGAAGCCCATAACCCAGCCTAGTCAAGCAATCTTGAAAAGATTTAATCCATTCTTTTGCTTTCGCTCCTTAATCAGGTGGCAAGGCAACAAATAGCATCTCTG
Source organism: Trichocoleus sp. ST-U2 (assembly GCF_039961875.1). Lineage (NCBI taxonomy): Bacteria > Bacillati > Cyanobacteriota > Cyanophyceae > Leptolyngbyales > Trichocoleusaceae > Trichocoleus > Trichocoleus sp. ST-U2. Next base: position 45,650 of record NZ_JAMPJY010000034.1, read on the forward strand.
AGCTATCCTGGAATCGCCAGATAGCAAAAGTTGACAAAATGCACTGGATATTAACCGAATCTTTAAGCGTAGAAAATTTAACAGTAGCGATCGCGGGTTTACCGGCATCTTTGCAAGGCACAAAGCTAGTGCAACTGTCTGATTTGCACTACGATGGCAAGCGATTATCCGAAACACTACTCGCAGAGGCAATTGAAGTCAGCAATCAACTCGAACCCGACCTGGTTTTGTTGACTGGCGACTTCGTGACTGATGACCCATCTCCCATTCACGCCCTAGTGCAACGGCTAAAACACTTGCAAGGTCGCGCTGGTGTCTATGCCGTACTGGGCAACCACGATAATTATTATCGTCATTCAAAACAAGTGGTGCAAGACGCCCTGACTAGCATTGGGATTCATGTACTCTGCAATGAAATTGCTTATCCATTGGGAAAAGAATTACCCCTAGTCGGACTGGCTGATTTTTGGTCGCGGGACTTTAATCCAGCGCCAGTGATGAATCAACTTGCTCAGGATACACCCCGAATCGTCTTATCTCACAACCCAGATACTGCCGAGATTTTGCAAGAATGGCGGGTGGATTTGCAACTGTCGGGTCATACTCACGGCGGTCAAGTAGTAATTCCTGGGTATGGTCCAGCGCCGCAACTGCTGCAAAACTTCCGTCACCTAATTCCCAAACCGATGCAGCGTTGGGTGCCTTTTATGAAGGAATGCAATACAGTGGTAGAGCGTTGGGAATGGGCGCAGGGGTGGCATCAGGTGGGAAAAAATCAGCTATATGTGAATCGAGGGCTGGGAACCTATTGGCCCGGACGCCTATTTTGTCCGCCAGAAGTCACGGCGATCGCGCTGGTGGATCAAAAATAGTTTTTAGTTGTTAGATCAAGAATTTATGTTCTCGTTCATCCGGTCAGATTTATCTCAGTTACGCGCCTATATGCCCCACCCAGGCGGCGCATCAGGAAGTCCAGTCACGGGTTCAATTCCAATCGATCGGCTGGATACCAATGAATGCCCTTTTGATTTACCAAAAGAATTAAAAGAAAAATTGGCATGGACTTATCAGCAGCTAATTGAGACGAATCGCTATCCTGATGGCAGTCATGCCCAACTCAAAGAAGCGATCGCCCAATACACGAACGAATCCTTAGACGCCCCCATTACCCCAGCCAACATCTCTGTAGGTAACGGTTCGGATGAACTAATTCGTTCCCTCCTGATTGCCACCTGTCTCGGCAACGAAGGCTCGATTTTGGTCGCCGATCCCACCTTCTCCATGTACGCGATTCTGGCTCATACCCTAGGCATTCCTGTGGTGAATGTCGGGCGTAAGGAAGCGAATTTTGAAATGGATCTTGCCGCTGCCCAAAAAGCCATTAAGGAAACCCAGAATCCGCCAATCCGGGTGGTATTTGTCGTTCATCCCAACTCCCCCACCGCCAACGCCTTAACTACCGCTGAATTGGAATGGCTGCGGAGTTTGCCAGAGCATATTTTGGTGGTCATTGACGAAGCTTATTTTGAATTTAGCCAGACAACCGTGGTGGGTGAATTGTCGCAGCATCCAAACTGGGTGGTACTCAGAACATTTTCCAAGGCGTTTCGGCTGGCAGCACTGCGACTAGGATATGCGATCGCTCACCCAGAACTCATCGTCGCCCTCGAAAAAGTCCGTCTCCCCTACAATCTCCCCAGCTTCACCCAAGCTGCCGCTTTACTTGCCCTTTCCCAGCGGCAACTGCTACTTAGCTGCATTCCCCAAATTCTTAGCGAACGAGAAAAGTTACTCGATTTTCTCAAAGAGCAACAGGATTTACAAGTTTGGCCCAGTGCCTCAAACTTCATCTACCTGCGTCTCCCGACAGAGGAAGCCCTGACTCGATTGGCGCAGCAACTCAAAGAACAGAGAACCTTAGTTCGTCACACCGGCGGCGGTATTCGTCTGACGGTAGGCAGTGAAGAAGAAAATGAGCGATCGCGCCAGCATCTCCTGGCAGCCTTAAAAGCAATCAACTAAGCAGGATTAATTAAAAATTAAAAACTAGGAAGTTTTTAATTTTTAATTAATCCTCCAAATCCCGTGCCCTGCGGATAGTATCTGGCAACACCCCCACCAACAGCGCAAAGGCATCGTCAGGTACTTGCGTCAGCGTCTCCGTGCCAAAGAACTGCTTAAACTGTTCGAGGATCTTCTGTGCTCGTTGCAGCGGCACGGGGTTATCCGTAATTTGTTTCGTGAGTCGAATCCACTGTCTCCGAATCAAATAAGCATTCTGCCGTTCCTGAGCGGATTCAGGAGTTACCAATGACAAATTGCCCACTGGCAACACCCATTTCGCATCCACATCAAACAATCCGCCCACAGCCGCTCCTGGCCCAGCAAACTCTGCATGGTAGTGTTTGTAGAGGATCAAGCCATTCCGACGGCGACTATTCACGATCAACAGATGTTTATCATGCAGCTGATTAAGGATATCAGACGATTCCTCGTCAGGGTTCGGGCTTTCATTATTCATGCCATTAGAGCCTTGAGAGCGGGCGACACAGGTAGGGCTTTGATTGGCATCCGCTTTGTATAGGACAGTCTGGTAGCGCTGTTGGTTGTCGCTATCCATGTCAACTCTTACTGCTATATTTTTTCTTTGGGCATGCACCCGAACCGGAAGTACAGAGGCAAACCCAAGTCTGTTAGTTCTGGATGGATTGCAAGCTTGAGATTCAGTTTGCCATCTATTATGTATGTAAACAATAATTACATTATCAAAACATTTGACATTAGTATAAGTCACCAAGCGGTAATTCTTAATTTTATTTTATGGCATCTTGTCCGAGCGTAGAAAATACAACAGCCAGTAGTCGCCCACAACCTCACTGTATTGGGTATTCTTCAATAATCTACCCCCAAAAGTGACAATTGTTTAAAGTTAATGTGAAGTTGCGACAAGCAAGAGTCACTGACTGATTTAAAGACTGATTGAATTGATTAAACGTCTTTTCTAGCTAGCAATTTTCAACCCAATCATCCTCAAATCTAGAGAATCTCAGGGAGGCGAGGGGAGGGTTATTTTAGCTTCCAGAAGGCAAGTGTTTGTGCAAGAACAGCCGTCGAGGACGCCCCAGCAGCCAGTCACTCCAGCTGGGATCGCCATGGTGCAGGTGATATCCCGCCTTCAGATAAAGCTGCCGTGCCTGATGATTATTTTCTAACACGTGCAGGTAGAGGTCGCAGAATCCCCATTCCAAAGCAGTTCGTTCGCAGCGCAGCAGTAACTGCTGCGCGACTCCCCGTCGCCGACACGAGCGGTGGACAGCCAAATTCGAGATGTAAGGATATTGAGAACTCCAGGGTTGCCAGGAACAGGGACGAAGCCCCATTTCAACCGTCCCTACCACGGAATCAGCATTTGTTCCTTGGCGTTCTTGTGCTTTTGGGGACGGGGATGAATCCTCTCCTCTCCCCTGATTGGTACTACCCGAAGCGACAGCGGCTAAACAGATGTAATTCGGAGGAATCAAGCGCAGTCGATTGCGTAAATCTTCGTAAATTCCCAGTCGAAATAACGGATAGGCCAAAGCCCAAATTCCTGACCGAGGGTGAAAGCTATCTGCCAGGATCTCGGTGAGGCTGGTCACATCATTTTGGTGGGCTGCCCGGATGATAAAGTGAGAGGCACCATTCGGTTGTGCGGCTCTTTCAGGTTGGCGGTGCAAGAGTGGAAAGCAGGGATTCACAGCCGAGCGTAAATTGGATATCTAGCAGGTTTCATCCTAGATCATTTTGCAGTGATTTTTGCAGGTTTAAGATCGGGGTACTGGAGCAAAATGAATTAACTGGGAAGATTGACAAGTTGCTAGGCTGGAGAGTTTCTAGGTTGCCCTAGCCTGGAAGAATGCCTACCTTAGGCAAAGCTTCTTTTGTTCCAGCAAGGATACTATTGTACAAGGAGTGCATCGGCCTAGGGAAAATTGGCATCGGACGGTAGAGCCAGCATCGCTATCCTGTCCGGAGCAGCAGCGCTCGTCCAGGTATTTCTCTAACAGCCTGTTATCGATCAATTTCGGAGCAGGGGATATGGAAGCGCGATCGCAGTAGTTATAACTGAGATCCACGCCCAAACGTTAAAGTCAGAAATGAAGAGCGGGTATTTTAAATAAAAAGTAAGTGACAAGTGCATTTTCTCCCCAAAAAGTTATTGAACTGGGTAGGTTCGTTGTCAGTCGTCTGACGACCATAAGCATTGCCTACACCCTACCCCGATTTCTCAGGAACCGCTGTTGGGTAGGACCAAGGCTTCCCCGCAAGGGGAGCGGGGAGCATGAGCCAGAACCGGGGTGTTTCTCGAAAATCGACACCAGAAGGTACAGCAGTACTGAAACTGAAAAATTAAGATTAATTAGGGTGCAACCAGGCAATTTCCACAGCCTCCGGATTCGGAAACAGTGGGATGCGGATAGTAGCTTGGATAGGGAGCGTCTATCTTTATCTCCCATCTGCTTTTCCATCTCAATCGCTGGAATAATCTGTGCATGAAATGGAGACTGTTTTGCATTTGCATGGGCGTAGGCATGAGCTGCACCATACTACAGCAGGAGAGCGGGGCATGAAATCCCAAGCCAGTAAAAAGCCCAAAATTCTGGTCGTCGATGACGAACCCGATAACCTCGACCTGCTCTATCGCACTTTTCATCGAGAATATAAGGTACTCAGGGCAGATAACGGCCCTGCGGCGCTGGAGATTCTGGCGCATGAGGGGGATGTTGCCGTGATCATCTCGGATCAGCGGATGCCCCTGATGAGCGGCACAGAATTTCTCAGCCTCACCGCCACCCAGTACCCAGATATTATCCGGATTATTTTGACGGGTTACACCGATGTGGAAGATTTGGTGGAAGCCATCAACGCCGGAAAGGTCTTCAAGTACGTCACCAAACCCTGGGATGCAGCTGAGCTAAAAGCGCTGGTGCAGCAGGCAATGGATACCCACAACGTTTTGAAGGTTCGGACTGAGGAACTATGTCGGACGCTGCGCCGCGAATCGCTGCTCAATACAGTCACGAATACCATTCGCAACGCCCAGTACCGGCGGGGCGGTTCGCCCCTTCAGCAAGTCCTCCAGACGATTGTGGAAACCGTGGGTCATATGCTGGAGGTCAGCGTGTGCATTTTGCGTCCCTTCCAGGAAGACGGGATGGCAGATGAAGGATTCATTTATCAGCGACAAGAGGCAAAAGGTAAGCGGCAATCCTCAGGACTCATCATTTCCGAACTGAGTCCATCGTCAGGACAGAGAACGGCGGGACTGAGGACGGAGGAAGAAGGCGGGAGTCAGGAGTCACTAGAATATACGACTCCGTCTTCAGTTTTGCTCCCTGAGTCTTCTTTGGGAGAGAGCGAGACTGGGCAGCACAATGAAGATCCCCACTCAGTCTTGAGTCTTCAGTCCTCAGTTCTCAGCCAGTTGGTGTGGGAAACGCACGATGTAGAAGTCATTAATGATGTCGAAACAGATGAGCGACTTCCAGGCGATACCCCTGTAATTAGGCAACGCCTAGAGGCAATGCGACAGGCGGATATCCACTCTAGCTTGGTGGTGCCGCTGTATTGCCAACTGGAATTGATGGCAGTTCTGGCGCTGCACCAGTGCGGACAGCCGCGCGTCTGGCAGGATGATGAGATTCAGTTGGTAGTGATGGTGGCGGATCAAGCGGCTCTGGCTCTTTCCCAGGCGCGGGCTTACGAACAGGTTTCTCGACTTGCACAAAGAGAGGCACTTGTCAATACGATTACAACGGCAATCCGCTCTAGCCTTGACCCGCAGGACATCTTTGCAGCGATTACGCAACAGTTGGGACAAGCCTTGCAAGTGGATGGCTGTGCCCTGTCGCTGTGGCGGAGAGAGGATGAGTTTGTTCAATGCGTGGGCTTGTATGACGGGGCAGAAAGCCTGGTGCTGGATACATCGGTGAGCGAGGACCCGATTTTCGACCGTACAAGCGAAGCATTTGTCACCAAAATGCAATTAGCTCCGCATCTCGGCAATCATACTTCGCTGCAAGCGAAGAATCCTCAATTACCCCACTCGGTTGTCCCAATTGCCGGAAATCCGGTGTTGCAACAGCTGCTAAATACACAAAACCCCGTGGCAGTCCACGATCTGGATCGGAACCCCGAAATGAACGGGTTCGATCTCCCGCTGCGGAGTCCGGCGCGGGCGCTGTTGGTGGTACCGTTACTCTCCGATGGTCAGATTATTGGTAGCATTACCTTGCGCCAAACGAACCGACCTCGCCGCTGGCACGCTTCAGAGGTTGAATTAGCGCAGGCGGTGGCAGCACAGGCAGCGATCGCAGTCACGCAGTCCCGACTGTATCAAAAAACTCGGCAGCAGGCGGAGCGGTTACTGGAATTAGACCGGCAGAAAACCGAGTTTTTCCAGAACGTCTCTCACGAATTTCGCACGCCGCTGACTCTGATGCTAGGGCCGCTAGAGTCAGCGGTTAATCAGCATCAGGATATGCCCTACGATCAAGCTGCGATCGCCCTACGCAACTCCCGCCGCTTACTGCGACTGGTCAATCAACTGCTGGATATCCAACGACTCGACGCCGGTCGAATGCAAGCCAGTTTCCGTCCTTGTAACTTAGTAGAATTTATCGAAACCATTGTCGAAGCTTTTCGCCCCTACTGCGAGAAAAAAGGCTTGCAGCTGACACTCGAAATGAAACCCTGTCAGCCAGTTTATTTAGATTTAGAAAGATTTGACAAGGTACTCTACAACCTTTTATCTAATGCTATGAAATTTACCGAAGCGGGAGGTACGATAGCCGTGCTAGTGCAACCCGCTGGAGATCACGTCCGAATCCAGGTTTCAGACACTGGCATTGGCATTCGCCCGGAACAAATCCCCCATCTGTTCGAGCGCTTCCGTCAAGCGGAAGGGTCAGTCAACCGCTCCTATGAAGGCAGTGGCTTGGGTTTAGCGCTGGTGAAAGAATTGGTGGAACTCCACGGCGGTCAAATTTCTGTCGAGTCGGTTTACCGAGAAGGCAGCACCTTTACCGTTTGGCTGCAAACTGGAACCGCGCACCTACCGCTGGATCAGGTGTTGGAAGTGCCAACTGAAGTCCAATCCAATCGCGCTGCTGTGGAATTGGCAGATTTGGAGGTGGAAGAAGAAACTGGAGACTGGGAACTTTTGAGACAGGATGAAGCAGCATCTTCTCCGAATTCACTACCTACGGAGTCGCAACCACTATCCGCCTCCAGCGTCAATTCCTCCGTCATTCACACCGTCTTAGTGGTGGACGACAATCCAGATTTACGAGCTTATGTGTCTCGGATTTTGCTAAATGATGGCTATCAAGTTTGCATGGCTCGCAACGGCAACGAAGGATTCGCCGTCGCTAAGGAAAGGCGACCCGATCTGATCGTGACGGATTTGATGATGCCCTTTGTGTCCGGTTTGGATATGATTCGGATGCTCCGAGAAAACCCAGAACTCAAGGGAACGCCGATTATTTTGCTCACCGCCAAAGTAGACGAAGATACTCGGATTGAAGGCACTGAGAGGGGAGCCGATGCTTATCTGGCTAAGCCATTTAACGACCGGGAATTGTTAGCGTTAGTCCACAATTTGCTAGCGCTCAAGGAAAATGAGCGCCGGGTGGTGGAGCTGAATTCTTACCTGACTGAGTCGGTGCTGAAGCGCTTTTTACCTCCAACGATGGTGCAGAAGGCGGCAAAAGGCGAACTGAAGCTGGATTTGAGTCCGGAACCTAGGTTGGTTACGGTTTTATTTAGCGACATCGTGGGTTTTACCAGTTTGGCAAATACCTTGCGAGCGCGACGAGTGGCTGAGTTGCTGAATGAATATCTGGAAGCAATGACCAAAGCCGTGTTTGATAACGGTGGTACGGTAGATAAGTTTATGGGGGATGCAATTTTAGCGTTGTTTGGTGCCCCAGAGGAACTGACACCCAACGAGCAGGTACGACGGGCGATCGGTGCGGCGCGGCAAATGCACGCTTCTTTGGAGCAACTCAATCAGAAATGGTTGGAAGCAGGCATTGTCGGCACGAGCGATCGCGCACCCGTCCAGTTTCGCTGCGGCATTCACCAAGGAACCGCCGTGGTGGGAATGTTCGGAGGCAATCAACGGTCGGATTACACGGCTATCGGCCCTAGCGTGAATATTGCCTCTCGCCTTCAAGAAGCAGCGGAGCCGAATTGCATCCTGGTTTCTGCTGCCGTTGCCGATTACCTGGACGAGCAGGAAATGACCAAGTGCAGCCCACTCAAGCTCAAAGGCATCGATGAGACCGTTCTCACCTTTGCGGTTGAACTTAAAGAAAGTGCTGGGGACTGAATAAAGTGCTGAGTCCTCAGTCCTCAGCACTGTTCTCCGCTTTGCGCTTATCGTTGTGGGTGGCGCTGATTTCCACCGTCTTTGTTGCGATCGCAGGGGGACTGCTGGGCTACCTGTTAGCACGTTACCGCTTTCCCGGTCGAAACTGGGTGGATGCTATCGTCACGCTGCCCCTAATTTTGCCGCCGACTGTAGTGGGATTTTATCTGCTGGTTCTCTTTGGACGCCAGGGGTTAATCGGACGCCCTCTCTACGAAGCGACTGGTTGGACGCCCATTTTTACCTGGCAAGGTGCAGTCTTAGCGGCAAGCATTATGGCGTTACCGCTAATGGTAAAAACCACAAAGGCAGCTTTAGAAAGTGTTGATCCCGTTTACTTACAAGCCGCTGCGACATTGGGTCAATCGAATCTGCAAACCCTCTGGCGCGTTTGGTTGCCTTTAGCCTGGAAAGGTATCCTTGCAGGAATTGTCCTCAGTTTTGCCCGCGCTTTAGGGGAATTTGGCGCAACTTTAATGATTGCGGGGAATATTCCCGGTGTCACGCAAACGATGCCAATGGCAATCTACGAAGCCGTTCAGTCGGGACGCGACAACATCGCCTTGATTTTGGTGGTTATTCTCAGCTCGCTGTCTCTGTTCATTCTTTTTCTGACAAATTTTCTGGAACGTAGCGGATTCAGGTGAACGTCTACTGTTTCTAACAATAAGAGTCCTTCAAGTTTTGAGAATGGCACTACCAAACCAGCGCCCCAACGATCCGGCTCAGAGTCCTCCGACTCGGCACTTACATCTCGTTAGCGCATCGGCTCCACCTCCCTTAGAGAAGCCAGATGCGATCGCCTCCCAGCAGCGAGTCGATGCCCGGAATCGGTCTACATCATCCACGCTGTGGAGTATTTACACTCTAATTTCTGTAATTGTCCATGTATTGGGGATGTGGATGTTGCAGCGGGTAATCATGGGATCTGCCAGCGTCGATGTGGCTACGGAACCCATTCCTGTTGAGCTAATTACCTCCGTTCCCTATTCCGAAGAGAGGTTAGAGCCACAAGCGGCAACTCCCCAACAAAGACAAGAGAGCGATCGCAATTTTAACGTTCCAGGTAGAAGCCCTGTACAGCAACCGATACCCGCGCAGCCTCAAGAAAATCCTCCGGTAAATTCTCAACCGAGGATTCAGCGCTCTTTCAGAATCCGTTTAAATCCTTTCCCTCAAGCTCAAAACCCTTCGGCTAGCTCGCCTTCTACCCCGCAAAGACAGCAGCCGAACTCTGATGTGGTTGCGACCAGACCCATCATTCCTACACCCGCCTCGCGCCCGCCATTTGTGCCGCAGCAAGCCCCTGAAACGGGTCGTCCCTTGGGGTCATCCTCCCAAGATGCAGGAACCCCCGCACCTGCACTGCCATCTCAACCGCAGCCATCACCGTCCCAACCCGTCGAACCATCCCCAGCTCCTGTCACCCCTCCGCCAGATCCTCCCGTACAGGCAAGCCCAGCCCCACCAGCCCCAGCTCCCATTCCACCCGCACCGCCTGCTGAGGAGGCACAAAGCACACCGTCACCCGCACCCGCAGCGCCCGCAGCCCAAGGTAGAGGTGTTGTGGCAACTTTGTTCAATGTCCGCTCTGGTAACGCTGGCACTGATGAGCCGAACCAATTAGCCGTACCGCAGCAACAGCAGAAACAAATTCCCGACCTTGATTATCCGCTGCTAACTGGGCAAGCTCCCGACGAGCCTATCGTCTTGGAAGTTTTATTGTTGATTGATAACACGGGTAAACCGTCAGTTCAGCGAGTGCTGCAAGGAAGCGGAAATTTAAACGATTCGCAGTTTGTCAATGAGCTAATTCAAGGCTGGAGGTTTCAACCTGCTTACATGGGAGGTGGAGCCGTTGACAGCTTGCTGGAAGTCTCTATCCGAATTTCTCCTCTCTCCCAGTGAAAAAATGCACGCCTCCCCTACTCAAGCTCTAAAAAATTGTGGTATACTAATCTAGTTATGGTTTGACCATACCTCAATTTGCGGGTGTAGTTTAGTGGTAAAACCTCAGCCTTCCAAGCTGATGATGCGAGTTCGATTCTCGCCACCCGCTTCTTCTCGGGTCAATTAACTAATTATTTGTCATTGTTATCTGTTGATTGCCAAATTATTTGAGCGCGCGGACAGATTGTTGTCCACATTGCCAAATTACTTAACCGTCTTGCTTGAAGACTGAACTTAGACCTCAAGCCACAAGAGAACTCCAATTCTAGGGCATTATTGCCGTCACACGGTCTAACGAGCCAGCGTTTCAGCATCGCCAGCCTAAAAAAACAAGGCAGACTCCTGCCTGCCCTATATAACATCAAGAACAACCCCTGCGGAGTTGCCCTGATGATGAGACCCTGCATCCGCACTCAGCAGATACTAGGGCGCTCAGTCTTGAGCAAATACTATTTCCTTAGTCTTTGCCGGTAATGCCTTCCAGAGCTTTCTGAACTTTTTGTTCAACTGATTGGACGCCTTGCGAATTTTCGTTGGTACTCATCTTCTCAGCATCAGCAGATCCTTGAATTTCATTCAGACCCTGCTGGGCTTCCTTCTGAGTCTCCTTAAGCGAATAGGGGTCTTTCAGAACCGCCTTTTGTGATTTCTCTTCAATCTTCGTCAGATTGGCTTCTCCGTCTCCGGGGCGACTGGTGGTGCCGCTATATCCGGTGGGGGTTTTTGGGCTGCTGTAGGCTGGGGTTGCATAGCTGAACAGTAGTAAAGCGCAAAAACAAGCAGCGATCGCCATACGCACTGGACGTACCCAAGCAGACAGGTTGAAACGGATCGATTTCATAGAGTCCCTCTCTCCTAATTTGTCGAAATTAGCACTATTAAGATTTGTTGATCGGATCAGACGAAACAACTGCCTGAACGACCTCTCTTATTTGCTCAAATTTTGGAGCTTCTGACATCTGTACCTAGGTATACTTGCAATAAATCTTTAGAAAAGGCAATAGAAGTCAATAATTTGGCTTAACTTGGCGATAAAAACTGAATTTTGGGTAATAGTGGGTCTTCAACCATCCCAATTCCCTTAAATCCCCAGCGTTGCAGCAACCCTTTTACTTGGTTTCCAGAGATAGACTCGACAGCAAAGCGATCGCTGACATCTGGGGCATGGGCGTTGAGATAGCTTAGGGCATCAAAATGTTCGCCAAACATCAACAAGTAGCCAGAGCTACTGGTTGAAGAACTTGTATCGGGTTGAGCTAAAAGATATTGACCATCAGCTCTCGAACGAATTAGGTAATAGACTTGGGAAAACATAGAAAATGCAAAGATAATAGGCTAATCCGTAATTGATAATTGGACAAGTTTAAAACCATTAGCCATTTCCTCATTTAAGATTTTCCAGCTTAATTCTCGGATCGGCTACCTTAAGCAATAAATCGGCGATAAGATTGCCGACAATCAGCATCACTGCCCCCATAATCAAACTTGCCATTACTAAGTAGATATCTTGGATAGTAACTGCCTGTAAAATCAACCGTCCTAATCCCGGCCAATTGAAGAAAAATTCGGCAATAAATGCCCCACTTAACAAACTGGCAAACTCAAATCCTAAGAGCGTTATTAGGGGATTAATCGCATTGCGGAGGGCATGAACATAAATCACCCGGTCTTCGGGGAGTCCCTTGGCACGAGCTGTCTGGATATAGTCTTGGCGGAGAACATCGAGTAATTCTCCCCTGGTAATTCGCTGCAAACCTGCAAAACTGGTGACACTCAGCGCTAGGGTGGGTAAAATCATGTGCCAACCGATATCCAAAATTTTGCCGAACCAGGATAAATCGGCGTGATTGATGCTGGTTCTGCCACCGACTGGAAATAGGGGTGAAGTGTACTGGGCGAAAATTAGCAACACCAGCGCCGTGATGAAGCTGGGAAACCCTTGTCCCGCGTAGCTCAGCACTTGCAGGAGGCGATCGCTAGCGCGATTTTGGTTAACCGCACCGACGATCCCCAGTGGAATCGCGATCGCCCACGTCAGAATCACCGAAGCGATCGCGAGTTCCAATGTCGCTTGGATACGCTCCCACAACAGCGATGACACCGAACGCTGATAGACAAAACTCGTACCAAAATTGCCATAGCGCAAAATCTGCCACAGCCACCGTCGGTACTGTTCAATCGCTGGTTTATCCAAACCAAACTGTTGCCTGAGTTCCTCAATTCGTTCCGGGGAAATTTTGGGATTCTGCCTCAAAGTATCTAAATAATCTCCCGGAGCCATCTGACTAATTGCAAAACTCAGCGTCGAGGCTAGAAACAAAGTCAAAATTGCCTGTAATAGCCGTTTTGCCACGTAGAGGAAAGTTTCACTTGTGACCAGCCTTTTGAGCCAATTTAAACTAGCTGTTAACCCATTCTGACCTGAAGAATTTCTAGTAGAAGTCATGAAATATAGAATCCCATATCGCCAAAATTTTTGTAACTTGCTAATCGCTAATTGTTTAATAGCTTGTTTTCCATTAGCAATTAGCAATTAGCCATGAGCAGTTGCTCCCTAATACTCAACCAGCGTCACAATTGGCACATCAGGAAGTCGTTGACGCCCACCTAAATCTCTTAGCTCGATGATAAATCCAAATCCTACTAAGGTGCAGCCAATTTTCTGTACCAGCTCAGCCGTTGCCGTTGCCGTTCCACCCGTCGCGATCAGATCGTCCACAATCAAAACACGGCTTCCGGGATGTAGAGCATCTTGATGCATCTCTAGGCGATCCATCCCGTACTCTAATTCATACTCAACCGTGTGAACAGCACCTGGTAACTTTCCAGGCTTCCGGACGGGGATAAACCCAACTCCCAGTTTGTATGCCAGAGGTGCCCCAATAATAAAACCCCGCGACTCCATCCCAACGACGTACTCTGGAGACAACTGGGCGCACTTTTCGGTTAAGGTTTCAATGGTGTAGCGCAGTCCTTCCGGATCTCGCAGTAGCGTCGTTATATCCCGAAACAGAATTCCTGGTTTAGGAAAGTCTGCAATGTCGCGTATCAGAGACTTGAGATCCATAGCAGCTCGTAAAAAGAGGGTTGTAGGTAAACTCGGTATCCGTTGCATCACAGAGGCAGGATCTCCCCCGGATGTGCAAGGATATACCTGGAAAATCGTACACTAGAAGGCTGCACGGTTTTGGAGCATTCCTAACACTCAAGAGCCAGCGGGCAGCTATTGAGGCGTGTGAGTAGTCGTATCTATATGATTCAAGTACAACCACCTCCAAAATCATCCACTTGCCCGAAGCTTCAATCCCGATCGCGACACCCTGATTTTAGTAAAATCCAGCTGGGCATATAAATAATCGGATAGCAGATGGACACAAATGTAACCGTCAAAAGTCATTGATTTCCATATGCAATTCGTTGTAGCCCGTGCGAGCCATCAACCAGTTCAACTGTCCTGCTATTTGGAATGAATCTTTCTGTGAGCGTAATGCCATTAAACAGTCCTCCACGAGAGTCAATGCCGCTGATTTTAGACAATCTCCCTGACCCACCGATTTCGTCGTCAAGTGGGTGTCCGCGTCGAACTCGGCTACAAATTGACCTGATGCTACTAGCAATAGAAGCCCTGGAATTGGGAGGGTCTGAAGCAATGCTGACAGTGGCGAAGGATTTGGAACTCCAGGGAATTATCAAAAATCGGGTACACCTTTGGCGAATCCGAAGCAGCAACCCGCTACGACGATCTTATACACGCCGTTTGCTAACCCTGGATGAAGCCAAAGCGATGGTGATCCTAGTCTGCCATCTAGCACGGCGGTTAACCGTGTTGATCCGGCAGCTGCTACTGGCTTATCAACAACTGCGTGACAAGCAGGTGCCATTAGAACATCATTTTCGCTTGTCTGAGTATTTAGAAAGGTTCCGCGCTCACTTCCGGAGCCGAATGAATCCACGACGCGCTGGTGTCGCCGCCTATAACTCTGATGAGAAGTTAAACAATCTGGCTATTGAGCTGTTAAGCGAGCTGCTATTTTGTACGGGAACGTCTGGAATGCAAAGATTTTGGAGCAGCCTTTTTGATGGAGAAGTGTAACTTTCATAGAAAAGGAGTAATCGGTAATCAAGAATAAGAGTGATGAGCATTGGTGTTGCGTTTTAAGACGAGAAGAAAGTTCTTGAATTAAAAACTCAACCCTCAAAACTTAAAACTTTTCCCGACTTACCAGTTACCAATTACCAATTACCTATTAGTTTTTTCCCGAATTACCAGTTACCAATTACCAATCACCAACTGAAAATGACTATTCGCCGTCCGTACAGTCTGCCTAACTGCACGCTGATCCTAGAAGGGTTAAGCGATGCTACAGCTGCTGGTCAGGTGGACACCCGACCCTTAATGTCTATCCTGGTTAATGCTGAGTGCCATTTTGCGGGTAAGGAGAAGCCATTAACGGGAGGACGTGACTTTTTTGAAAGCCTGGTGACAGCAGCCAGCAACTATGCTCAAGAATTCTTGAGTGGGGTGCCTCACTCCCATAGTCTGAAAGACAAGCCAAGCTTAGTGCAGTTTCAGAAAATAGATGCCCATCTGCATCGGTTAATTGTTGAGTCGCCGGGAAGTGGTGGAGACTCGACTCATAGTGGCGCATCCAGTGGGACAGCCACAACCCTCCAAGCAAGACAAGTTGATATCACGACGGTACAGCTGTTTGATTTGGTGGAGGCGGTGGATCAGTTCCTGGCTGATGGTCGCACCCTGCCAGACATCATGCTGTCAATCGCGCCGGTTCCGAAACGCTATGCGAAGGCTGAAGTGCCGGTGGCACAACGCGCCGCACCAGCAGCAGTTGGGGTCACGAGTTTGGCGTTGGCAGCGATCGCGTTTTCTAGGGTTCCCCCTCCCGAAGTCAAGAACCTCAAAGATCCCTTGCCCCAGCCCAACAGCTTAACGACGCCTGCTAGCCCTGTCTCGTCCGAGCAGCCGACAGCAAGTCCCACGTCATCTAGCGCTGAAGCTACCGACTTGGAAACCCTGGTGACAGCAGCACCAGAGCTGACCGATCCCACCCAGTTGTACTTCTTACAACGGAAACTGCAAAACAACATTTATCAGAAGTGGACGACCCGCCGCCAGTTTCGGCAAGACTTAGTTTATCGGGTGGGCGTAGGGAAAGACGGAGCTGTGGTGGGTTACAAGCCCGTTAACTCAGCCGCACGCGATCGCTTAGAAGAAACTCCGCTCCCAGAATTGCTCTATATCCCTGCCACTGGTAGCGACATCAGCAAAGAACCCCTGGCTCAGTTCCGGGTGGTATTTACTAGACGAGGCGTCCCCCAAGTGAGTCCCTGGTATGGGTATAAAGAAAAGCCCAGCCTCGGTCCAGAAATTACCGACTCAGCTCAGATAGAGGGTTTAGAAGCTCGGCTTTCCGAACAACTCAAGCAAAATTGGCAAGCCACTCCCAGTTTTCCACGGAGCTTACAATACCGTGTCGCCGTAAACAAAGACGGTGTCGTCGCCGATTACGAGCCACAGAATCAACCAGCCTTTGATTACGAGGATGAAACGCCCCTGCCTAAATTATTCCAGCCGAGCAACTCGCCAGACGCTGTCCCGCAGGAACCCCTCGCCCAATTCAGAGTGGTGTTCGCACCCAACGGCACCATCGAAGTTAGGTCGTTGCAGAGAAATTGAGAGCAGTCAATAGTCAGGAGCCAGTTGTGAGGAGTCAGTTGTGAGGAGTCAGTTGTTAGCCTTTCCTCTAAACACTAACAACTAACCCCTCACAATTTACTTAACGGGTTTAACAGGTTTCTTGACCTGAAAATAAGCCTCCAAAACTTTTAACACCATTGGGGCTGCTACCTTACCGCCGCCGCCTCCAGAATGTTCCGCAAACGCCACAACCACAATCTTTGGCTTGTCCGCAGGCGCATAGGCACCAAACCAGGCGTGAGACAGTCCTGGTGGAGCCTCTGCCGTACCACTCTTCCCGGCAACCGGGGGTAGCGTTGGCGCATTCACCGCTTTTCCAGTGCCGCTAGTCACAACGCTTCGGAGTCCTTGGCGCACCACCCTTAGCGTTTCTGGTTTCATATTCAAGGACTCTCGCCAGTTTTTGGACGCCTCATTATCTTTGAGCAGGTGGGGTTTAACTCGATAGCCACCATTTGCCGGAACCGCAAACATCACGGCAACTTGTAGCGGCGTCGTTTGCAAGAAGCCCTGACCAATGGACATATTCACCGTGTCTCCGATAGTCCATTCCTGCTTCAATCGCTTCTCCTTCCAGGCTGCATCCGCAACCAACCCCGGCAATTCTTCTGAAGCTAACTCAATCCCCGTTTTTTGACCAAAGCCATACTTCCGAGTCCAGTCAATCAAGGTGGGACCACCTATTCCTTTACCAATCTGATAAAAGAAAGTATCGCTACTCATCGCTAGCGCCCCAACAAATCCCAAGGGGCCAAATCCAGCATGGTTCCATTCCCCAAACCGAATCCCACCGACGGTTAAGTAAGGATAGGTTGCTAATACCGTATTCGGAGAATATTTACCCGATTCAATCGCAGCGCTAGCCGTGACAATCTTGAAGGTACTCGCTGGTGGAAAGACTCTTAAAGCGCGGTTGACGAAGGGGTTGCCCTTACTTTGTACTTTCTTCCAAGTTTCTGGGGTGATCCGCTTAGAGAAAACGTTGGGATCGAAGCCTGGGCGGCTGACCATTGCCAAAATTGCCCCATTGTTGGGGTCCATTGCCACGATTGCGCCCTTGCGATCGCCCAATGCCCGCTCCGCAGCCTTCTGCAAATCCAGATCCAGCGTTAACTGCACATCTTTGCCAGCCTTCGCCTTTTTCTGACCAAGAATCCGCAGCACTTGACCCGCACCATCTACCTCAACTTGTTGACCGCCCCATTCTCCCCGTAGCGGTTTTTCAAAAGCTGCCTCCACACCCATCTGACCAATCACATCACCCAAGCGGTAGCCTTGATCTTTCATCTTGGCTAGCTCTTCATCGTTCATTTCCCCCGTATACCCTAAGACGTGAGCGCCCACCTCAGCGTTGGGGTAGTTTCGTACCCCTTCAATATCCACCTCTACGCCCTCTAGTTGGCTCCTGTACTCTTCAAGTGCCGTAATTTGGGCAGGATTGATGTCACGAGCAATTCGTAACAGCGAGGTCGAGGTATAACCGGCTTTTTCTAGTTGCTTTTGAATTTCTTTCTCAGGAACATTTAACAGTTCCGAAAGGCGGCTGAGGGTAGCAGGCCAATCCTTCTGCTTGCGGGCGATGGGCCACAAAAAAACCGAGTGAGACAGCCGACTGCTCGCCAAAACTCTTCCCTTGCGGTCGAAAATGGTGCCTCGGGCTGGCTGTTTGGGAATCAAACGAATCCGATTGTTTTCTGCCAGCTGTCGGTTACGTTCCCCCTGAACCACTTGTAAAAAAACTAAACGAGCGCCAATCCCACCCGCCAAGAGTAAGGTAACGAGCAACATGATAATTACAGATTGGAGACGTCGGCCCACAGTTCGGGGGGTGGATTGACGCCCAATTGAGGAAGACCGAGCGATTAAGGTCATAGCAGGAGGCTGAATAAATTGGCTCTAAACAGGGAAACAAAAGGTATTTTGAGTGGGTGGCAATTCACAGAGGGATTGCTCCTACATAGTGTACCGTCACACTTCAATAAGATGAACTGGAGGTGTCCTGAAAATGAGTGCCGTGGAAATAGCATCCAGCACAGAGCGGGAATCACTTGTACTTTGTCATGTACTTTTTCAGGTTCAACGAATCAAAGAATGGCAAATTTTTAAGCGAATCGCAATCGGACTGAGTCCGACAGCTAAAATAAACCAAAGTTAGCAATCAACGCTCAACCAAGCATCACCGGCTCAGCCTTCACAAAACAGACGCGACGGCGTGTGTTGAGCAATTCAAACCTCTGTGGGGCATCGCCACTGGGAATCATCAACTATGTCTCAAACTTCTTTAGCAGAACAACGCTCTCCGGAGACTACAAATGAACTGGATGTGGAACTCCGCAAGGTTTTTAAGGTATTCAATGGAGAAACAGCAGTCCGGGGGGTTGATCTGGAGATCCACCGAGGAGAATTTTTCAGTATTTTAGGCCCCTCTGGCTGTGGCAAGACCACAACTTTGCGCTTAATGGCTGGGTTTGAAACTCCCTCGGCAGGAGAGGTGCTGATTCAGGGGCAGACGATGAACCATGTCCCGCCCCACCGGCGTCCGGTGAACACCGTCTTTCAGAGCTATGCTTTGTTTAGCCATTTGAGCGTTTGGGAAAATATTGCTTTCGGATTGCGGATTAAAAAGCGACCCAGGACCGAAATTGCCGAACGAGTGCAAGAAGCGCTGAAGCTGGTCAAAATGGAAACCTATGCTAACCGCTTTCCTTCCCAGCTTTCTGGGGGACAGCAGCAACGAGTGGCTTTAGCGCGGGCGCTAGTGAATCGTCCAGCGGTGGTTTTGCTGGATGAACCCTTGGGGGCATTGGATTTGAAGCTGCGTAAACAAATGCAGGTGGAATTATCCAATTTACATCAAGACCTCGGTTTGACGTTTGTAATGGTGACGCACGACCAGGAGGAAGCGCTAAGTCTCTCCGACCGGATTGCAGTCATGCGCGGGGGCAAGATTGAGCAAATTGGTTCGCCTACTGAAATCTACGAGCATCCCAAAACGCCATTTGTGGCGGATTTCATTGGGGATACCAATCTATTTGAGGGGCGGATTGAAGCTTCTGACTACTCAACGCTCAAAGTTGTCACCAAAAGTGGTTTGCCAGTTGTGGTGCAGCCGTTGGAGCCTTGGGATGAGATTGGTGTCCAGGAGGTTGTGGTATGCGTGCGTCCAGAGAAGATTCAACTGAGTCTCTATCCGCCAGCGATGCCAATCAACTGCTTTGAAGGTCGTCTGAAGCACGTGATGTACATGGGAACTCATGTTCATTATGTGGTGGAGTTACTTTCAGGCGATCGCTTAACGGTTCGGCAGATGAATACTGTGGGAATTGAGCCTGCCTTGCATACTCCTATCTATGCTCACTGGGCAGCTACCGATTGTCTGGCAATGAATGCCTAGAGACAATGCAGCGATCGCTACCCGTACGTCTCCCGACATTCCCAGCAGCGACCGGGCTGAATGCAGTTTCAACAAGCGTTAGAATCTCATGGTCAGACCAGTGCAATCGCTTGCTTTCGGGGAACCCGGTCAACCCATTGGTCGTTGGCTAGAGACGCCGGAAGCGATCGCTTCCGGCTACCACCAAACATTAAAAAGTAGGCGTTGCTGAAAGAGTAATGCTAGATTTGGTATAATAGAAGGATGAAATGCCCTGAATGTAACTCCACTCAAACCGCTAAGAACGGACATCGTCGAGGCAGACAGTGCTATA